>JBBDNC010000050.1:0-1134 GCA_040877875.1 Balneolaceae bacterium
TTTCTGCCGGGGATGTACTCCGCTTTGAAGTCTTCGAAGGACTCCATACGGAAACTGCCTCCCATCCGGAGAACAGGCGTCCGTTACGGATACCGGAGGATGCAAAACCGTTTCATTCCGGTCCCCTGAGTAAAGGGGACGTCTGGCAGTTGACTCTGTTGGTGGAAGGAGTCTACGATTACTTTTGCCTTCCCCACGAGTTGATGGGCCATGCAGGGCGAATCGTCGTGGGTCCGTTAACCGACCCGCCGGAATACGAGAACGACAGGCTGCCTGAAGCGGTTATCAAGCGATTGAAATTCAATTTGGAAAGTCATTAAAAGATCAGGCTCATGAGAAAAAAATATTACATGGTTGTATTGAGCATTCTGACAGGATTTACAGCCGGATTGAATGATTACTTCAAAGGATATACCAGGCTTTCGGCCAACTATTTATTTTGAAATGACCGTTCAAACCCGGATTTGGGAAATCTGTTCATTGTACAAATGCAGGTAGCACTTTAGTTTTTAACCATTATTAAAAAATAAAACACATCAACCTAAACAGAGGTATCTAAAATGATAAACCGAATCACATTACTTCTTAGTACAATTCTTTTCCTGTCTGCTCCTGCACTTCTTTTTGCGGAAAGTGGGACTGGAGACGATGTCCGGACCCTTGAAATCGAAGGACACGATAACCTGCGCTATGATGTCGAGGAGTTTACGGCCGAACCGGGTGAACAATTGCAAATCGTGTTTAAAACGATCAGCAATATGCCCCCGCAGGCTATGAAGCACAACATTGTTTTGCTCAAAGCCGATGCGGATGTCGATGCTTTTGCAAATGCATCCATGATGGCACGTGACAACGATTATATAGCTCCAGGAATGGAAGATCAGATGATTGTCAATACCGAAATGATTGGCGGAGGTGAAACGTCGACCGTTGAATTTACCGTTCCGGAAACTCCGGGCGAGTATGTTTACATCTGTACTTTTCCCGGACATTATGGCGCCGGCATGAAAGGAGTTTTAATCGTTAAGTAAGTATTAAATGAGGAGTATTTCAGATCCGTCAGAATACCGGCAATATTCCATTTTGAAATATCTCTTCAATTGTTTTAAACATCATCAAATGTGACAGAACCCT
>JBBDNC010000051.1:0-30808 GCA_040877875.1 Balneolaceae bacterium
GAACATGGGATTACTGCGATCATTGCGGCAGATCAGGCGGCAATATCCTATGCTTCCAAGAAAGGGGTGGAAGTACATATCTCCACACAGGCCAATATTTCCAATATCGAGATGGTAGAATTTTACAGTCACTTTGCCGATGTCATGGTACTGGCACGTGAACTTAGCCTGGGACAGGTAAAAAAAATTGTAGAAGGAATTGAGAAGCGGAAACTCACAGGCCCTTCCGGACAACAGATTCAAATTGAAGTATTTGCCCACGGGGCACTCTGTATGGCCGTATCCGGAAAGTGTTATCTCAGTCTGCATACCTATCACTCATCGGCTAACCGCGGGGCCTGTAAACAGAATTGCCGTCATGCATACAGAGTACGGAGCGAGGATGGAACCGAACTGGAAATAGACAACGAATACATCATGTCACCCAGGGATCTTTGCACCATCGACTTTTTAGACAAGGTTTTGGAGACGGGTGTTAAGGTTTTGAAACTCGAAGGACGAGGCCGATCTCCCGAATATGTAAAAACCGTGACCCGGTGCTATAAGGAAGCTACCCGGAGTATAACGGATGGCACATACACCCGGGGAAAAGTGAAGAAGTGGAAAAACGAGCTTGAAAAAGTTTATAACCGGGGATTCTGGGACGGCTATTATTTGGGCCGAAGGCTGGGTGAATGGAGTCCCGTCGACGGCTCGGCAGCCACCCGGGAAAAAACTTTTGTCGGCAAAGTCCTGCATTACTACCCTCGGGCAAAAGTGGCACATATTCGTATCAAGGCAAAACAAATTACAGTGAATGACGCTGTGTTGATTATCGGCAAAAAGACCGGGGTCGCAGAACCCGGGATTCTATCCCTTTGGGTGGACGATCAACCGGCTGATAAAGTAAAACAGGGACAGGAATGTACCATTAAAATGGATGTCGAGGTGCAGGATGGGGATAACGTTTACCTTTGGGAGGATCGAAGCTAATGCAAATCATCTATTACAGAGACAAATGCATTGGCTGCAACTACTGCGTGGAAGCCTGGCCCGGGCGCTGGCAAATGTCAAAACGAGACGGCAAGTGCGTATTGATCGGAAGCAGGATAAAAGGACAGGTTCATCGGGCTGAGGTGGGAGAATACGAGCTTGAACTCAACAAACAGGCGGCGGAGGTTTGTCCGGTAAATATCATTCGTCTTGAGGAATAACATAATTCCAAAATAGTATCAACATGTGTTGGATACAGCAGCCGGACAATAGACCAACCTAACGCAGCATTTAGAGATGGTGTTGGCTTGTGGCAGACCCTTTTCATTCGTTCACTGCTTAACTACAGATAAACGCTGACTTATATTTAACACAAAATACTCTTAAATTATTTACCCATTTTGATGAGCCATTCGGCCTCACATTTTTTTCTACGATTATGGACAATTCTATAAAGCTACCCGGACAAACATCCGGGCAAAAACCACTGGACGATATTTCAAAACTCGGCATCATCAAAGAGTTTGAACCCGGTGAAACGATTATAAACGAACAAACTTCGGTGCAATCTATTCCAATGGTCTTGAAAGGAAGTGTAAAAGTGATGAAATCGGATCTTGACTACAAAGAAATCCTGCTCTACTACCTTCGTCCGGGTGAGACTTGCATCATGTCTTTTTTGGCCGGGTTGTATCAGGATACCAGCAAGGTCAAGGCGATCGCCGAAGAGAAATCCAAAGTATTGTTTATTCCACATAACAAATTTCAGGATCTGATCAGGAATCACCCTGAATGGCTAAGCTATATATTCCAGATCTATCACAAAAGATTTGAAGAACTGCTTGACGTGGTGAATTCCGTCGCATTCAAAAAGATGGACGAAAGGCTGTTGAAATTTCTGCAAAAAAGAACTGAACTCAATCAATCCGACACGCTTTCCCTTACCCATGAACAACTTGCCCGAGAACTGGGAACTGCCCGTGAGGTCATCTCCCGCCTGTTGAAGCAGATGGAAACGGAGGGACTGGTAAAACTGGAAAGAAACAGGATCACTCTACTGTGATGTAAGTCACAGAGATTGATGGATAAATAGATTAATTTTGATTTGAATTTTTATAAACCCAAGAAGGCTTTTTTATGGATTCCTTTATTAAACAGACTTTATTCTCAACCTGGCACCCTCTGCGATGGATGGCCCTGATATTAGGACTCTCCTTCGCAATCCTGGCAGTCTGGAACCGGGATCTTCTGACCGGATTATTCGGGATTTTCTTTCTATTTCAGGCGATTACCAATCGAGGGTGCCTGGGTTCACAAGCCTGTGCTGTTCCGTCGGAGAAGGTGAATCATCCCGGCAATGCAAACAGTAAAGATAAACCCTTCACAGAAATAAAAGGCTCCTGATATGGCAGAACCAAAGGAAAAAACCACCTCTTTCACAGAGATGATAAACAGTGATACACCCCTCCTCGTAGATTTTCATGCCGACTGGTGCGGCCCCTGTAAAATGATGGCCCCGATTCTGAAAAATCTGAAAAAGGAAATGGGAGAGGATCTTCAAATCATAAAAATTGATGTGGATAAAAACTCGGACGCGGCGATCAAATACCAGGTGCGGGGAGTGCCCACTCTCATCCTGTTTCACAAAGGAAACCTGCTTTGGCAGCAATCGGGGGTGGTACAGCTTCCTCAGCTCAAACAAATGATCCGCCAAAAACTGAGTCTCCAATGATTCCTGAAGAACCCCTTTACGAAGTAGAGATTCACTGGAATGAAGGACGCCGGGGAACCATGAGTTCCCCCAAACTCAGCCAAAATATCGAAGTGGCCACTCCGCCCGAATTTCCTGGTGGAGTTGAAGGAATCTGGTCGCCCGAACATCTGTTCGTCGCTTCAGTGAGCAGTTGTTTTATGACAACTTTCACTGCTATTGCCGAAAATTCAAAACTCAATTTTGACAAGCTGGAAATCAAAGCTTTTGGCAGACTTGGTAAACAGGAGGGTAAATTTATGATGACGGAAATTATTCTCCGTCCGAAACTTGTTATTACAGATGAACAGTACGCTGAAAAAGCAAACCGGATTTTAGAAAAAGCCGAAACGGCCTGCCTGATTTCCCGGTCTGTTAAATCGAAATTTATCTTTGAACCTGAGGTTGTAATCGCGGCATACAGTTAATTTTTAAATAAAGAACGGTTGACCTGACAGAACACTTCGGTCATATAATTATCGCTATTTTTCATTTTAAAACATAATCCCCAAAGCCATGTCTTATCACTATAGCAAAACCCTGGACTTGCCTTTTGAACAGGCCATCGAAAAAACAACTGCCGCTCTTGAAGAGGAGGGATTCGGTATCCTTACAGAAATCGACGTCAAAAGCACTCTGAAGAAAAAACTGGATGTTGATTTCAGAAAATACAGAATTCTGGGAGCCTGTAATCCCGGCTATGCACATCAGGCGCTTTCATTGGAAAGTCATATCGGAGTGATGCTCCCTTGCAACGTCATTGTTCAGGAACACGAAAACGGAGAGGTGGAAGTCTCAGCCGTCGATCCGATGGCATCCATGCAAGCCGTGGAAAATGAAAATCTCAACGACGTTGCACAAAAGGTTCAGTCACTGCTTAAAAAGGTCATCGACAGCTTGTAATAGCGGGCAACCAGATTCAGTGCTATATCAATATGTTTGATGTTCTTATCAATCTCTATGAGGGTCATACGAAACAGTTTCTTTTCTCTTTTTTTCAGATTTAGTCCATCACTGTGAGCCCGGTCGGTAATCAGCCGAACTCCCCTCTTAAAAGTAAAGTAGTACCCCATCTACACTGATATAAGGAACTTTTCCATCGGATTCGTCCTTTTAGCCAGTAATAAACGGGAACAAACTGAGAGCCTATGAAAAAAATGATTGGAAGTATTCTGACAATTGGTGGAATCATTGGAGTGATCTATTATGGTTATCTCTATATTGAAGAATCAGAGTCCTTTAATGTCTTCGGAGCGGATGTAGCGGTAAGTACGGGGGATTATGTTCCCATACTCATCTCTGTTGTCATTTTGATCCTGGGAATTATTATTGGCAGACAAAAATAAAGTTTTTAGAGAATATGACATCAAATGACTCAAAAGCAGAAACAGCCGAAAAAATCAGGGAAGCTTGTATACGTGCCGCAAAAGAAGGCTTCCGGGAGGCTTCCATGAGTGGCCTCTGCACAGATGGGGCAATGGAAGCGGCTGTCAGTGCCATTCAATCGCTGGATCTTGAGAAAATACTCGACGATTCCCGGGAATCGGGCGAAGTGAAGCCATACACATAATTCATTATGAAACAGTCTATCACCGGATTTCATCAGGACGAAAACGGCGACTGGGTAGCAGATCTCAAATGCGGGCATAGCCAGCATGTGCGTCACAACCCGCACTGGCAACTCCGGCCGTGGGTCGTCACCCGAGAAGGCCGGAACTCCAGATTGGGAAACGAATTAGAGTGTAAAAACTGTGAGCGATCTTCATGCTGAGGATGAAACGTGTCTACGAAGAACCCAGGAAAAACACTTAAATCCTGTTTAAAAAAAATGAGGTTGTTTCTTATGGATTTCCGGCGTGAACTCTCGTATGTTTTTCCTGTAGGTATTTGAATTCTAACACACAGAGGAGAAATCATGCGGGTTTACATAAGTTTATTCATTGCATTTCTGACATTGGGCGTTTTTCCGTTAATGCTTCAGGCACAGTCGGATATCCAGCCGGAAGAAAAACAGATTCAAGCGGCTTTAAGTCCCTTGCCTGAGCCCATGCAGGAGGGAGCCGGAGTCCTCGGATACAACCGGGACGGCGAACTCATTACCCTCCGGGAAAGTTCCAACGACCTGATTTGTCTTGCCGATCAACCCGAAGATGAGAGGTTCCACGTAGCCTGCTATCATAAAGATCTCGAACCGTTTATGAAACGCGGACGTGAATTGAGAGCCGAGGGTAAATCGACCGCAGAGGTGAAAGAAATTCGCCGGCGGGAAATTGAATCCGGCAAGCTTCCAATGCCTGAAAAACCGATGTCTCTTTATTCCCTGACTGGGGAACCGGATGCCTACGACTATTCGACAAACACCCTTCGTCAGGCGCGTCCCCTGTATGTGGTTTACATTCCTTACGCCACGGAATCCACAACCGGCCTTGCAAGCTCTCCCGTTAGCCGTGGAGCTCCCTGGTTGATGGATCCCGGCACTCCCTGGGCACATATCATGGTGGGAACCGGAAGGGAAGTTGGTGAAAATACGGAGGAGAGTCCCTGATCGTCTGCAGCGAGGATATTCTCATTCATTCTCGTCATGGTACCACCTAAATCCGTGCAGTTCGTCATACCTCAGAACCGCACGTGTACCGGCTTCGAACTCCAGTGTATGCGTGTCCTCCTCACGCCATTGAATCTCCTCCCCGTTGAGGTCATCCCCAAGAAGAACTCTCAGAGTGTGAGTACCCGGTTCGAGAGGAACCTCTGCCAGGGCATTGCTGTATCCTCTTCGGAATAACCCCGAGGGACGATAGCTTTTATCGTGTACGATCACGCCATCTGCCAGAATTCGAAGCCTGACATCCGCACGCCGTTCTACTCTCTGTCTGTCCTGGCTCTGCATGTGATCCAAAAGCTGACTGTCCTCTCTCTCTTCTGTCATGACCGGGGCACCTGTCATTTTAAAGGAGACCAACAACAACGTCTCCTCATCCGGCAGGGACAACCGGGTAAAACTTAATCCGGCAACACTTCCTCCGATAAAAGCTGTTAAAAGCACGGCTGCCATGCCTTTTTTCAGACCGGAACGTTTTTTTTGAATTCGACCGGATTTCTTGTTTCGATATCTGAACTGCTGAGCTTCATTCAGGAATTTTTGAAATTCAGGTTTGTCCATTTTCAAATAAAGCAGATTCCCCGTTTCAAAACGATCCTTTCGAAATTCCGGATGCCGCTTTCCCTCGATTCGGTTCCCCAACCAGTCAGCTCCGAGCCGGAAATCAGGATCCGACTCACAACCGGCGACAAGAACCCCGGCTGCCCCTTTTTTCAATGCTCGTTCTATCAACGAAGGATGCACCCAACCGGCACACGGGACCGTACATACATGGTAACCGGGCATTTCCTTGCAATATCCCGTTTCGGAATCGATCGTTAACAAACTGCCCGCACTGTTTCCACATACAAATGCGATGTACTCTCCCTGCAAAGAAGCGATGTCTTTGTCAATCCACTGATCCAATTTTCGTCGTATTTCCCAGGGTGAGAGGTTGGGATAATCGATCGCCACCGGGTCGCATGATCCTACACAAATTCCACAGGAGACACAGACAGACGGATCAATCCAGGCAATAAAGTCACTTTTTTTATTCTTCTCGTCTTCCCGTGGGAACATACTGATCGCATTGTACGGACAATCCAGAAAACACTGGGTACATCCGTTACATTTTGCCGGATCGACGACCGGTTCCGTGTCTCTTTCCCGGCGGCTCAAAACCCAGGGGATACTTGCCAAAACGGCAAATACTCCCAAAGTAATCAGCCAAAGCATCCCTCCCTGTAAACGCTCGGTCAGGAAGAGAGGCAACTGATAGAAATAATCCACCCTTATGTCATCAGACGAGGCCATGAGGTCGGCCGGGCCTTCAAGTCCAGCCGGCCAAATCAGCGATACGACCACCAGAGAAAGAAGAATCAAAATCGTAAAGTTCCGGTGGGTAAAAAATCCGGGCTGATTCAGCCGGGATACATGAAGCCAAAGGGCAATACCAAACCCAATAGGTATCAACATATGAGAAAAGAAAACAATCAGAAATAGAACAGAGTTAAAACTGTCGTTCGTCAGAAAGGAAACAGACAATGGCTCAGGGAAAAAGGGGAGAACATCCAGCATTTTGGCTGTCCCTGTAGCGATCAGGGCAGCCGTCTCATCCCAAACCAGCCAATACCCCAGCCATCCGTCAAACCAGATCAAACCAAGGCCTATAATCCCTGTGATCCAGGCCAGCCATCGGGAACCGGTAAAGCGTCCTGCGAAAAAAACCTTGAAAGCATGAAATAATACAAACAACATGAAAGCATCTGAACTGTAGCGATGCATACTTCTCATAAGTTGAGCTGTCCACGGTTTGCCGGACATGGCTGAGACGGTGTCATAAGCACTGTGCACACTTGGATTGTACCAGATCAATAAGGCAAAACCGGTCAGTACAGCTACGACAAACATCACATTGGCAATGGCTCCGGCCTGAATAAACGGATGATAGGTTTCCGAAAGGAAACGAAGGGTAAACCCATCCAGTTTTCTGAACCAGCGGTCCACATAGTCAAGCAGTTTTCGACCCCGGATGGATGAGTCAGGACTTGCTGCCGAGGCCTGAACAACATTCTGTTTAAACGCCTCCCACTGCTGGTAACCATTACCGTTTTGAGGATCTGTTTCTGTTTTAAGCCAATCTGAAGGATCATTCATAGATACTGGTAACCTCTCTTTGATAGGGCTCCCTTACGAGTTTTTTTGCAGCCTCGGTCATCCAGTTGATCTGTCTGTCTCCAAGAGAAAATCGAAATGCAATTTTCCCGGTTTTATCAATCAGCAAAAAGAGATTCATATGGCTGATTGACCCCGATTCCTCGTCTATTCGTCTCCGGATTCCGATTTCGTCAAGCACCCGGTTTACACGGTCCGGCTCACCGGTCAGCATTTCATATGTATTGCAGCAGGACTCCAAATCATACAATCCGGCCATACGGCTCAATATCTCCGGAGAGTCCCTTTCCGGATCCATGGTGATGGCCATAAATACGGTTTCCTCTCTCTCGTCCGGGCTGAGGTTTTCCATTACCTTTTTTGCATGATTCATTAGCATGGGACACGTATCCGCACAGGAGGTGTAGATCGACGTCAGAATCACCACTTTGCCACGATATTTCTCAAGGCTTACCTCTTCTTCTCGATGATTAATCAGGGTAAAGGAGGGGGGTGATTGAGAGATTCGAAGTGTTTCCGGCCTGAATTCAAATTCCGTCTCTTCTCCCGGTTCTGCCATCATTACAAATGAAAAAGCAACAGAAAAAACCAGAAGAAGTGACGAAACAGCATAGGGAGTCACCCGTTTAAAATTTGAAAACAGTTCCCTCAACGGGTCAAGCCACACAAACCAGATGACCAGGGAAAGCATGAGCGGATTCACCGTAAACATGACCAGGTACATGATTTCCATAGTCCCGGTAGCCGGGTCATAACCAAAACACCAGACCTTGAAATCCTCGGCAAAGGTTCCCCACGCAGTTTCCGAAGCAGGCATAAATGCCATCCCCATCATCAGAATCCAGAAAAAAAGAAGGGTGAACAGCATGAATGAAGGGAACCGCCAGGTCATGAAAAACCGTTCGATTTTCTCCAGTAAGGTACCAACAACAGATGCTTTCATCTCCATGGGGTTTCTTAAATTGAAAAGGGCTTAAACATACCCTTCTTTACTCGTCCGTCAGCCGACGAATTCCGCCTTCTGTTCACTGACACACTGTACATTTGTTTATCGCACGTGCCAGAGATCTGCCAGGGATGCCCAGTTGGCGAAATAATAAATGGCAAAACTCAGCAGGAAAACGATCACAAGGGCAATCGTCCCCGGTGTTTTCACATGTTTGAAATCTTTTCCTTCTGTTTCATAACCTTTGCTGAGCAATTCATCAGTCATCTTCTGTTCTCTCTCGGACTGCCAGCTCGGCATTTTCTTCCCTTCCAGCGAGGGACCGAAAAAGACGGCAGCCACAATCAGGACGATAAATAACAGCAATCCGAGAAAAGCGATCACACCTCCTATCCCGAGAACTCCCAGCATGATATGTGCGACCGGATCAAAGCCGGTTTCAAGAATGGCCCCGGTAAAATCACTGTCATAGGTACGGCGTGGCACGCCGTAGGTTCCGGCAAACGACATTCCGAGCGATAACATGACAATGCCGCCTCCGAACAGCCAGGGCTGAATACGGGCCAGGCCTCTCATGTAAAAATCCTTCTGGAAAATCAGGGGAACCAGATAATAACACAGTCCCATGAAGGCAAGACTGGTCCCCCCCACTACCGTTGCGTGAAAGTGGCCGGGAATCCGGAGAGTATTATGAGCCATGATATTGATTTGCTCTGTGCCGAGGGTTACCCCGGTAATCCCCCCGATGAATCCGAAAATAATGGCCGAAAGTGCCACGGCCGAAAATCCGGGATCTTTCCAGGGCAGCTTTGCAAACCAGCCGAAGATCCCTTTGTTATAACCCTTTCTTCGCATGGCCACTTCCATTGAAGCCGGAACCGTATACCCGTGAATCATCGATGCCAATACGGCCAGATACATGGCATACGAGGTATTCCAGATTTTCCATCCGGCACCCACTCCCGGATCCACGAGCAAGTGATGGGCGGCAGCAAGATTTATAAATAGTATATAGAGAATAAAAGCGCCCCGGCAGACGGTTTCATTCAGGGGTTTGGCACCGGTCGACATCGTTGCGATAAAATACCAGACAGCCACCATGGCACAGACATTTATCTGCTGGCTGTGATGTCCCAAACCCCACCAGAACAACCGGTAGAGGCCGGGATCCGGCATCTCAATCAATCCGATGGACCATAACCAGGTTGGAACCAGGGCTATCGCCCCGTGGAGAAGCGCAACGACGGCAATGATTGCCGCAGCAGTGGCTCCGAAAGTGACGAGAGGCATCGAGCCTTCATACGTTTTGTTTTTCTTGGCAATGTATAGTGTTGCGAAGAAATTATAACACACAATCAATGCACCCACCGCAAACAATATGATGCCCAGATAAAATATCGGATGAGCTTCCAGCGGCGGATAGGAAGTGAGGAGCACGTCTGCCTGGCCCGCCAGGATGATATAGTTCGTCATGACGGCTCCCGCCACCATTAATCCCAGTGATATGGAAGCCAGGACTTTTGAATATAATTTGGTATTCAAAAGAGTCGTACTGGCAAAATAGAGAATCCCCATTTCTATAAAGATAATCCAGAAAACAAGCATGTTAACTCCGTGAAGGGTCAGCATCCGATAATACCAGACATCATCAAGCAGCATCACCGCCGACCACCGGGTAAGGGCCAGAGAAATAGCTGCAATAGCTCCTATGAGTAAAAAGATGACCGCCAGTACTGCATTTGCTTTGACGAAGAATTGCGCTTTAAAAAAGACGGAGAGTCCGGTGGTATTGCAGACCCTGTAATCAGCCGTTGCCGTGTTTTGTGTATTCATATCCTTTTTTTATTTAATTATTCGACAATGATTCTACCGGTCATCATGTGATGGCCGATCCCGCAAAATTCATTACAGATAATACTAAACTCACCTGCCGTAGTCGGAGTAATGGTTAAAACATGGTCGTATCCCGGCAGAATGTGAAAATTCATATTCAACGAAAGAATAGAGAAGCCATGTTGAAGATCTGCCGATGAAATATGCAATCGGTACGTTTGACCCTGCTTCAGTTTTAATATCGGATACCAGCGCCACATTTGTCCCAGCAGATAGGCGTCTCCTCCGGGGGCCGGTTCCACAATCGGGACGTTGTTCATTTCACCTGTCTGATGGGTTTCAACAAACTGGTTGACTCGATTCACAAAAGCCTCCGGTTCTACTTCGTACGACTCGCCCGTACTGTTTTGTTTTCCCTGAAAATGCCAGTACGGCATCGTAATCGACATGATCAGACACCAAACCAGGGCCATGCCAATCCACATTCGCTCACCGCCTTTCGGCGGACTAAACCAATTTCCTTTCGGGTGGAAGATGCTCATAGTATTCGTTTATTTAGGTTTAGGGTAAGAGTGCTTCACTTAAACTGAGCAGCTCAATAACTCCCCAGAGTGTATAGGACAAAAAGGGAATTAAAATTCCCAGGATTAACAATAACCAGATATTATCCATGAGTTTTTGGACCGGATGAATTTTTTCTTCTTCCATAGTTCTGACTTAAGGGTTAAGGGATCGTTTTCTCGTACATAAAGGAGGCGTTGAATAAAGTTGAGTAATTGCTCTGAATATTTTCTTTAAGTACATAATTATCATCTACCTAACCGGAATCGTATTCATCTCAGAAATTCAACCTCAAATTTAGATTCTGTCTCCGACAGTAATCCATCACTGATCACTAAAACTTTCAACTGCCCCCTCTGTTTACTGTTTATGGTTTGCTGATAACTGACTATTTCCATTTGAGTAGGATTTAATGATGATGTAGACAAATAAAATACCACCGGCCATAGCCATAACTCCGCCAAGGCTCATCGCACTCAGTCCTGCCCAGGCTTCGAGTGAATCGATGCTCTGGTCCTGTCCGAATAATTTTCTGCCCATACCTTGCATTCCGGCCCAGGCAAATCCAATCACAAAAATAGTCTGTCCGAAGCCAAAGAGGAGAGGCTGCCAGCGTACCATCCGGTAACTCTTCAAACCTTTCATGTTGTATCCGTATTCTCTCATCAAAAGAAAGACCATGACCATATAGGCCACGGTAACCCCGCCGAGAGATGCATGATAGTGAGCCGGTATTAATGTATTGGAACTTCGAATCATAGCTCCGATCCCAAACCCGGTTACCGTAAGCAGGGCACTGACCATCCAGCCGTTAAACAGAAAATTTTTCAATAGGGGACCTTTTGATAAGATCCGTTTTCGTGACTGCCAGATCGCCCGAACTCCAAGAATCAGATAGGCCATGACAACCGGAAAAATGAACCATCGCATCAAAACTGTAAATCCAGCATAATAGAGCTGGCTATCGGTCCCCCGAAGAAGAAGCATAGGAGAAGCTGCTGCGGGCAATACCAGCATCCATATCAAGATTTTATTTATACGATTGCCCACAATATCCTTACCGGTCAGCCTGGAAAGAAGAATCAGCCAGACAGTTAACATGCCCAGTACATTAGCGAACTGCAGGATATGTCCGCCGCCCCACATCACCCGCTCATAATACAAACCCGTATGGATGTATTCCGGAGTCATCATAGCAGAGATTATAAAAGTCAGGAAAGCAACCAATACCAGAAAACCGGCAAATCGAATGGTTCGCCGGGCACTCCCGATAAAAAATGAAGGAAACAAGGATTTGTCTTTACTATCTACAGATATGCCCGAGGAAAAAGTGAGCAGGAGGCCACATCCGAATAATATCAGACCTCCCCAAAAAAGCGGGTGATCCAAAACCGGAATATAGTTAGAAAGGACAGGTTCTGAAGATTTAAAGAAAATACTCAGAATCATAAAAAGGACGCCTGAAATAGAGAGTTTAATTGCGACGGCCGACTGCAAACCGTTGGCTTTTGGATTCATCGACCTGAAGAGCACAGCAAGAAATGAATAGAACCATACGACAAGTGCCAGGTTCACGTGGAGAACCAGTGATTTTCTTGCAAATAGCGGGTCCTGAATCCAGCCCGCCACTCCCGGTGTCCGTGCCAACACGATGACGGCAGAAAAAACCCCTGACAATAACAAGCTGAATAGAGCCAGTTTCAGCCAATATCGTGAAAAATCGATTGCAGCCAGCGTTTGGGCAGACCAAATTTCGAGTGGCAGGCGAACAGCTTTTTTTAGTATCAGCAGCATGGATCTGGCCGTTAGATTTTCAATAGATAACTATGTCTATAATAAAACTCTATTAATAGATAGGCAAGTCTATTGAAATAATTTTTTATATTTTCCGTTGTCAGATTTATTCCGCGGCTTTACGGACTAAAGGTTGGGGCGGCAGACACCTCAAGGCTGTAAACCTGCGGAATAAATAAATTTTGAAAAGGCACTCTTGTATTTTCTACTATGAAGGAGACTTAACCGTTTTGAATCCTTCTTCCTCAAGGCAGGTACTTCGCACGACAATTTTAAATACCTGAACAAAAAATGATATGTTTTTAAATCAAACTTCTCATTACGCGCTGAGAGCCATAACGGGCCTGGTAACCACCGGGAATTCTGAACCGGTCTCCGCAAAAGACCTTGCCAGGCAAGTTGACGTACCGGTTCATTATCTGTCAAAAATCATGCGGAAAATGGTTGAAGCCGGGTATGTTATCTCAAAGAAAGGGCATGGCGGGGGATTTGTATTAGATGTGGATCCCGAAAAACTGCAGATTATTGATGTGCTGACGGCCGCCGGATTCGATATCGATAAACAACCCTGCGTATTCGGTTGGGAAACATGCAGTAATGACAAACCCTGTCCCTTGCATCCGGTCTGGAAACGGCTTAAACAGTGCTTTAACGACTGGGCCTGTCATACTTCATTTGAAGAAATACGCCTGGAAAGTGCCAAAATAGAACCCCCTTCCGTACCGTTTCCGGAAAAGCAGTGAGAGGGATACAACCCGTCTCCTCATTACAATGAATACCGGGGCACAACTATTTTTTTTCTGGCTCAGAGCCCCCTTCAAGACTCTCCTTAAACTGCTGAAATACCAGACCTGTCCGGGTTTCAGGGTTCGATTCATTTATGGATTCAAGAATGCTTTCGATCCGGTCGCCGATAAAATCACAATACATATCCTCTGAAAGCATCGGCCTGGAACCTGCTTTGGTGGCTCCTTCACCGACAAGACGGGTTTGATTAAAATTTTGAAATAACTCATGTGCTTCAACAAATTTCTCATTGCTTCTTTTCCGGTTCCCTTTAAGCCATTCAATGTAGCCTTTCAGAAAAATGGCCTGATAACTCATAAAGTTCTGGCCTAATACGATATCCGTATATCTTTCCGCTTCTTCGAGGTCCCCTTCGAGCAAGGCAATTTTGGAAAGATGAAGAGGAGGGCCGGTCTCCTCCCGGTTTAAATCATGAGCCTTTCTGAAGCTTTGCTTAGCCGATGAAAGATCAAACAATTTGTTTTGTTCATCCCGGCAAAAATACAGAGTCCCCAGTTGAAGCCATGCCCGGGCTGAACGAGGATTCATTTGGGTAAGTTTGAGCCAGCTTTCTTCTGCTTCCCTAAACTCTCTTAACAGAAGTCTCGCATTTCCCAGTTGATATAAAGAGCCTGCATGCTCATCGTTGATCTGGAGCGCTCGTTCATATTGGAACGCCGCTTGTTCATAATCTCCATTATTTTGGGATTCGGAAGCCCGGTTGTAATGATCCCAAAATTCCAAAACGGCAGATGCATCCTGATTCTTCTTAGGTTCCTTATCAGCCAGAGTCTCTGTAAATAACCCGGCGGATTTCCATACTCCTGCCGCAACAAACATCAATATTAATACGATGAGCGTAATTTTATGGATTTTCTTCATTGCTGCGGGTTCAGGGTATTCAAGGAATTATAAGGTATGATCAAGTCCTTTTTTATGATCTATCGAATGCCTGAATTCTATTTCGGGTAACACTTATTTTCGATTCGCTACGTTCTGACGACCGGTATCCGGTTTCACTCACGGCAACCTATCCGAGTCTCCTTCGGTAATCTCCAGACGCTGATCGGCCTGAAGGCCGGTAAATACCTGCCGGGTTCCTGCCGGCCAGCTAATTTCAAGAGAGTCGATCCTAGTGGCATGCTTCAGGCCAAAATGTTGGACCAAACTGTTTTGGGAAAGGTAGGAACTCTGCGATCCCACCTGACGAATTTGTACCCCTTCTGAAGTAACCAGACGAAGCTTTGCTCCGATTGCAGAACGATTGCTTTCAGTCCCCGTCAATTTCACCTGCAACCAGTGATGATCCGTATCGGTTTGATTTTCAAGCAGGATCCCCGGTCCGCTATGGTTGACGATAAACAAATCCAGTTTTCCGTCTTGGTTGTAGTCGGCATAAGCTCCCCCTCTGCCTACATATTTTTCCTGAAAATAGCTTCCTGCTGCGTCTGAAATGTCATAAAATCCTTCTTCATTGTTACGGTTCCAGTAAATCTGATCGCTCATACCGACCAGCTTTTTAGAATCTTCTCTCATCTGATTCGTATGGCCATTCATTACAAAAAGGTCAGGCCGTCCGTCATTGTCAAAATCAAAAAATGAAGTTGCCCATCCCACATTGCTGAGGGACGACTGACCCAGTCCCACTCTGTCGGCTTCATCCCTGAAAAATATCATATCTCCGGATTCATCTTTCTTTTGAAGATTGTTGTACAATGCATTCTCTTCAGCAATCCAGTGGGTAATAAAAATGTCAAGATCTTCATCCAGGTCCCAGTCGCCGAATGCCATGCCCATGGATCCGCGGTAATCGGCTACCTTAGCTGAATAACTGATATTCATAAAGGTCCCGTCTCCCATATTCCGGTAGAACATATTGTCAGATACATCATTCGCAACATACAGATCCGGCAGATCGTCATTCGTCAGATCCACCCATACCGCCTCCAGGCTCTTGCCTTCGGGATTCGTTACCCCTGCCTGTTCGGCAATTTCCGTAAAAGTGCCGTCACCGTTATTCCGGAAAAGAAGGTTGGGAGAAGGATCAAAAACAGATGGATTGATAGAAGGCGGCTCATGCCTGTGACTATGTTCTTCGAGCGACGGTATATCGAAATATGAGAGATATCCGGAGATATAGAGATCTGCAAATCCGTTACGATTGAAGTCTCCCCATGCGGCTCCGGACCAGAAACCTTCTCTCCCATCCAGGCCTGCCACTTCTGTAACTTCGGCAAACGTTCCGTTCCCCTTGTTTTTAAATAACCTGATCTTGCCATAGGCTGTCACCAGGCAATCCATCCATCCGTCATTGTCATAATCGGCCCAGGCGGTCGCCATCCCCCTGTCCCGTTTTCCTAATCCCGCGTCTTCAGTCACATCCGTAAAAGTACCGTCCCCATTGTTTCGATACAATGCATGAGTGGCCGGAGACCTTGCAAAGTCATCATCGGACAGATCAAGGGATCCCGCATAATTGACGATGAAAAGATCCTCCCAGCCATCGTTGTTATAGTCCACCCACGCGACCCCCGACCCCATGTCCTCCGCAATCCGGTGACCACGTTCTCCATAAAAATGCTTGAAGTCGATTCCGGCCTGGGGAGTCACATCCACAAATTTTACATCCGGCGTATCCTCCGGCAACTCACGACTCAGCCTGGAAGTCACACCTTCAACCGATTGGCCGGGAATATGAGACCCGGGTTCTTCCTGTTTCAATATCAGTGCAGCCACGATCAGAAAAAAAACCATAATGGACAGCGTGGAAATTAACGTTTTCTTCCTGCGCCGGGAAAGTTTCGGAATCATAAGTCAGGATTCTATTGAAATTACTTTTACATGTTTTGAATCTTCTGACAGAGTTGTAACCGGAGCTGTCGGGGTACCTAACGCTTCTTCAAATGCCTCTTTCATCAGAAATTGGTTCATTTTTCTGTATTGCAATTTGGCCTCGATATAAATATCCGAAATATCGCCGGAAGCATTTATTACAGCCTCTCCATCTCCTGTTGAATTTTCGCCTCCGGATTCTCTCATACCGTACTCGTCCAACTCTTTAATCGAAAATGAATATCGGGCATAATCCGAACGCCCCGGAAACAGGGCCCGGCTATATTGTACCCCGACCATATCCCATAAATTGTGCCGGTCGATCGGGTTGCCGTACTGATCCACCGGTTCGGCTCTGAAAATAAAAGAGCCGGGCTCGATGAAATGATCTTCATCAAGAGTCCCCGATGAGTAGACAACCCGTCCGTTTTGATCTTTGGCGATAATCTGAATCCAGGACTGGATAATATCCAGAGGTCCGGTGGGAAAATCATGGCCTGCTTTATTATTGGTCATCAGTACTTCCATGTGAAGTTCGCTCCCCACCTCAATACTGTCAGGGGCGTGTAACTGAATGAGAATCGCCGGACCGGTTTCCCATTTGTCGGCTATTTCCGGGATTTTGATTTCTCCCCGCAACCATTTTTCAATTTGTTTTACATGTTCCTCGGCACCCGGAAGATCCAGAAGGGTCGGTACGAACTGATTGGACCCGAGAAACCGGTGGCTTCTGTGCTTGCCGTCGTCCGGAGTCCGGTTATAGTCCATCTCATCTCCACTTGCGGGATCAAATGAATCGACAAGAGGCATATGACATTCTCTGCACTCAATTGTTGTAATGGGACTCCCTTCGGTAAACCAGTGGCTTTCTTTCCACGGGTCGTACTGATTCTGCAATTGCACCCACCCCACATTGTTAATCTGTTCGTCTATAAACTGCTTATGGCAGGAGGAACAATATTCAGCCGATTTAAACATGCCCCGGTCAAAACTGTCAACGTGCTGTTGCGGATATGCACGGATTAGAAAGTCGTTGATCCACTTGGCCGTTTCTCCTTCATGCAGTTCAAACATATATCGCTCCGGAGGTTCGATCTCATAATCCGCATTGCCCCGTTCATCTACTTGAGTAATGGAGTGACAGGAAACGCAGGACACTCCTTCGTCTAATCCAACCTTGTTGGTGAGTTCCTCACTATGCAGATTTTTCGTTCCCGCAAAAAGTGAAATCGGGTCATGACACCCGGCACAATAGCGGGTCGATGCCGCTCCTTTTTCAGCAGCCATCGCACTCTGAACAGCTCTGAAAAACGGATCTTCCGCTGCATAGCGGTGTGCACTTGCCTCCCATTCATTTAAAATCTGTTCATGACAACCCGAAGAACCACAGGATTCCGAACCGCTTAAAAGACTCGCATCCATAGCACCGCCGGTTGAAGTCCGTGCAAGGCTGGGAGCAAACGGGTTTTCATCCCCATGGGGAAATTCGTATCCCTCCGGGAAACTGTTATCCAATTCGGGAGAGCTATACATGAACATGAAAAATCCCACCAGGGCAAATTGAACCAAAACAATATACAAGCTGTTAAAACCGAACGATTTCTCCGCTTCAATTCTTGGTTTCAGATTTGCTTTAACCTGTTTGTCAGCCTTCCAGTCACGAACAACCATCAACAATATGTGGGGGAGTACGGATGCCAGTAGGACAAAAGTGGAAATGATATGAGTATCTCTCCATAAATAGCTGATCCCTGTTCCGAAGGATGCCTGCCAGGTTAATATAAGCCCGGAAATAATTGCAGTAATCACGGCAAACATCGAAATGTAGCCTGTAAGTTTAACATCCGTCATTTGCCGGGCCCGATAGGCCTGCCAATGTTTGAACTGATACCATCCGAACGGAATCAGGAAAATCAACCCGACGGCCGTATGGATGAGTACCATGATCTGATTGGCCAGATTGAAAGGAAGAAAATAAATAGAAAGCCCGGTCAGAGTTTCAAAAAAAATAAAGCCTGCAATCAGGTATGCAAGCGTATGGGTCCATTGAGAAGTTTGGTCTTGTATCTGTTCAGCCATATGCTTTCATATCTTGGGTAACTTAATTAAAGATAAAATAGTATTAAACCTTAATATCTAAAAATACTAAACACTGGTATAAAGTCAATCTGATTTCTGCAATCCTTAAAAAATTTTTTAGCAGACTGAATCAGGGTTTTCCAATGTAGGTCAGACTTGCATGATCCTCATGAGTAATAACTGGGGTTGAGGCAGAGATTGAGGCCAATTGAGTCGAATTGAAGGAATTGCCAACGTTTCAAATCAATCTTTGAGTGATTTCATCACCCAGCCGATTAAGCGGGTATACCCCCCGATGAATCCCCAATCCTTTAATCTTCCACGGCAGATCCCACAACAGAGAGCTGCTCTGATTCTGGATAATAATCTGTCCGCCTAACTCATCGATCACTTTCGCACCCTCGATACCATCCTGACCCCCGCCTGACAGGTATATCACCATCACCTTATCTTCGAATGAATTTCGAATGGATTGCAACAGCACATCCATCGAGGGTCTGTATCCTTTTACAACCGGTCCCCTAAGCAGGGAAAAACCATGGACCCCTCCTCTGTCCCGAACAATGGTTTGGAACCCGCCCGGCGCAACATATACATGTCCCGATTTCAAGGTCACGTCTTCTTTAGCTTCTTGCACATTCAACACCGATACACGATTTAAATCTTCAGCAAAAACCTCTGTATATATTTTCGGCATATGCTGAACAATTACGGCCGGCACCGGCAGATTTTCAGGCAGACTCGAAAGCAATTGATAAAGTACCGGCACACCTCCCAGGCACCCTGCGAATACCACCAATTCTATCTGATTGGGAGTCTTGGCAAATTGTACCACTGGTACTCCGGTGTCCCGGAGCCGACCCAACCCGTTTTTGGAAGTCAAAACTTCCCGATTTAACCGGTTGACAGCCTTGATGACCGGAATCAAACGTTGTTTAAAATGTTCTCTTGTATGAAGAGACCCGATCTGACTCACGGTTTTGTTAATATATTCAACTGCACCCCATTTAAGCCCGGTCAGTGCAATGGTTGCCCCTTCCCGGTTGTGAGGAGTCAGTACAATCACAGGGAGTTTCGTATACTCTTGGCGAAGCATCTCCAAGAGCTCCATTTGCCTGGATTCTATTCGATTTATCCCTAAAAGGATGACATCCGGGAGAGCTTCCCTCAGGGTTTTTTTTACTTCCTCTCCAGACTCTCCGTTCATCTCTCCCGCAACTTTGATCCCTTCTTCTTGTTGAAGAAGATCAGATAACATCTCACGTACCGTTATACCCGGGTCAATGATAAGAGCATTTATACGTTTCATAGGCAACGGCATTTTTTGAATTCATCCATTTACAGACTTATAAACTTCAGTTTTTCACTTTCTTTAATGAATGATACAAATATTTTGGATAATTAGGTATAAATATCATAATTTAGATTGTAAATGAATAAATGACTGGTCAATGACTTCAGAATTCGGACACATATTACTCTTTTTGACCCACGGGGCCGTGTTTGTAGCCCTGAGCCTGCTGGTTGCCAAACTCATTCGACCCCATCGTCCGAATGCTGAAAAATTGTCGACCTATGAGTGTGGAGAAGAACCTGTCGGAAATGCCAGAATTCAGTTCAACAATCGGTTCTATATCATCGGTCTGATGTTTCTCATTTTTGAAGTAGAGGTGTTGTTGTTATTCCCATGGGCAATGGTCTTCAAAACCGTCGGGTGGTATGCATTCTGGGCAATGTTTGTTTTTGTCTTTTTGATATTTATCGGATTTGCCTACGAACTTGGCAAGGGAAATCTGAAGTGGGATATCCCGGCTCCTGTCAGACCCGGCTATATCGAGGGAGTTGGAGTTGTGGATGATGTTTCAGAAGGGGTTACACCTTCTGTCGCACCGGTGATGGAAGTTAGTGAAACATAAAATCAGCCGTATTCACCAGCATTGTTGAGCGGAAAAGAAGCCGTAACAGATGTAAAATTATTTGTGAATCGGACAGGTTCAACACAAAAGATTTTGAAATGGGACTACTTGACAAGAAATATCACGACAGCAATATCATTATTGTTTCACTTGAAAGTGCCCTAAACTGGGCCCGGCAATCCTCTCTCTGGTACATGCAATTCGGGCTTGCCTGTTGTGCCATTGAAATGATGGCAACGTCGGCTTCCCGTTACGATTTCGACCGCCTCGGTGTGATCCCCCGCTCATCCCCTAGGCAGGCAGATGTGATGATTGTGGCCGGGACCGTAACCATGAAAATGGCTAGCCGCATCAAACGTCTTTATGAACAGATGTCGGAACCCCGGTATGTCATCAGCATGGGCTCCTGTTCAAACTGCGGAGGCCCCTATTGGGAACACGGCTATCATGTATTGAAGGGGGTGGATAAAATCGTACCGGTTGATGTCTACGTACCCGGCTGCCCGCCCCGGCCTGAAGCCTTGCTGGAAGGTTTTATCAAGCTGCAGGAACGGATCACCGGCGAAACACTCATCGAAAGTGAGAATGGAGTCAGGAAGGATGTTTAACTTATTATATGTCGACAATATGAATTTTGGAAAGCGATGAAACAACCCGAAGAAATTTTTGAAATGATACAGGGAACTTTTGAAGACTCCGGTCTGGAATGGGCACCTGCAGAGTCAGGTCAGTCTTGGATTTCGGTTCCTCCCTACATCATCAAGGATGTGTGCAAGCATCTGAGAGATGACCCCGAACTAAGATTTGATACTCTGATGAATCTTAGCGGGGTTCATTATCAGAATGAGGAAAAGCTCGGGGTTACCTATCATCTGCACTCCACGAAACTGAATCATACGCTGGTTGTGAAAGTCCTGGTTCCGGAGCAGGAGCCCCGGATTCAGTCGGTTGAATCGATCTGGAAAACGGCAGACTGGCACGAACGGGAAGCGTGGGATATGTTTGGAATTACGTTTGACGGCCACCCGGAATTAAGACGAATCCTCTGTCCGGACGACTGGGAAGGGCATCCGCTCAGGAAAGATTACCAGCAACAGAAAACCTATCAAGGAGTGACAACAAGGCAATGATCGCGAACCTGAAAGTTAAGCGCTTATGATTGATCAGATTTCAAACGGGCTGGAAACACAGGATATGGTTATCAATATGGGCCCGCAACACCCGTCTACACACGGAGTCCTGCGCCTGGAGCTGACTTTGGACGGGGAAGTGGTAAAAGGCATTAAACCCCACATCGGTTACCTGCATCGATGTTTCGAAAAACATGCCGAGGCAATGGACGACTATGCAAAAGTTCTCCCCTACGTGGACCGCATGGACTACGTCTCCGCCATGAGTCAGGAATGGGGGTATACCCTTGCCATGGAAAAATTATTGGATATTGAAGTCTCCGAACGAGTCGAGGTGATTCGGATCATTCTGGCTGAATTGCAGAGAATTGCAAGCCACCTTCTTGCAATCGGAACCTTTGGTCTGGATCTCGGGGCATTTACCCCGTTTCTCTACTGTTTTACCGAACGGGAAAAAATACTGGATATCTTTGAAGAAACAACGGGTGCCCGTCTTCTCTACAATTACATATGCATCGGCGGACTGATGAGAGAAATCCCGGAAGATTTTGCGGAAAAGACCGATGATTTTGTCAAAAGCTTCAAACCGAAAATCCGGGAATTGAACGATCTGTTGTCCTATAACAAAATTTTTATTGACAGGACGGCCAATATCGGCGTACTCCCGGCCGAGGTGGCCCTGAATTATGCAGCGTCCGGACCGGTGTTAAGAGGCTCGGGCGTATCGTGGGACCTTCGCCGAAACGATCCCTATTCCATTTACGACCGGTTTGACTTCGACATCCCCGTCGGCAGGGGAGAAATGGGAACAGTTGGAGATTGCTGGGACCGTTATTGGGTCCGGGTTCTTGAAATGGAAGAGAGCCTGAAAATAATCGAACAGGCCCTTGGCCAGTTGCCTGAAGAAGGGGATGTGCGGGAAAACATTCCTCGACGCATACGGCCGGACGAAGGTGAGATTTATGTCCGTACGGAATCCCCCCGGGGTGAGCTGGGATACTATATCATCAGTGACAAGTCCTCCAGTCCGTTTCGCATTAAAGCCCGTACCCCCAGCTTTGTCAACCTGAGCCTTTTGGCGGCTATTTCAAGGGGTGCACTGCTTGCCGATCTGGTGGCCATTGTCGGCAGTATCGATATCGTATTGGGAGAAGTTGACCGATGAGATCAGTTAGCAGTTATCCGCCAGCTGGCGAAAGTTAGAAAAAGTTGAGCATCTATAGGTTGAAAGAAAAATTTTATTTCATAATTGAAGGTTTTTACCTCTAAATATCAATTTTAAACCTATGACGGCAAGTTCTGAAGTCATTCAACATCTATCCCGGCTGATAGTCGATATCTAATCACTTCGTTTTATGCTTGAATTTCTCGAACATATCTTTCCTTCCGCGACGCTTGTATTGATCGTCTATACGATCATTCCGCTCGGACTCATCCTGATCTACGGTTTGTTTGCAATTTGGCTCGAACGAAAGGTGGCCGGACATGTTCAGGACCGGCTGGGCCCCATGCGTGTGGGCGGTTGGCATGGCTGGGCTCAATCTCTTGCAGATATGCTTAAACTGCTTCAGAAAGAAGACATCATCCCGGCGAATGCCGACCGGTTCTTCTTTAAATTTGCCCCTTATCTGGTATTTGCAGCCTCTTACGGTGCCTTTGCAGTCCTTCCGTTCAGCAGCGAATACATCGGCAGTATGATTAATATCGGTGTTTTCTATCTGCTCGCGATCACTTCGGTTCTGACGTTAAGTGTGATCATGGCGGGCTGGGCATCCAACAACAAGTGGTCGTTGTTCGGCGCAATGCGCAGCGCTTCCCAGATGGTCAGTTACGAAGTGCCGACCGTGGTAACGGTCTTGTCCGTCATTGTGGTAAGCGGTTCTTTAAATCTGATGACGGTCACCGAAATGCAGTCGGGCAATGATCTGCTCGGCTTTCTGCCGAACTGGCTGATTTTTCAGAACCCGTTTCTGATCGTTGCTTTCATCATATTTTTTATCTCGATTCTCGCCGAATCCCATCGGGTACCGTTTGACCTTCCGGAATCCGAATCGGAACTCGTGGCCGGATACCAGACAGAGTATTCCGGCATGCGCTGGGGAATTTTCATGCTCGCCGAATATGCCGATATGCTGCTCTTGTCCCTTCTCGGTGCCACCCTGTTTTTCGGGGGGTGGAACAGTCCGTTTGGAACGTTTATGGCGGGTCCATTCTGGGGAGTTTTCTGGTTTTTGCTGAAAGGGATGCTGCTTGTCCTGGTCATGATGTGGATCCGGTGGACCCTGCCGCGATTGCGTGTGGATCAGTTGATGCATTTTTGCTGGCAGGTGCTCATTCCGATTTCATTTGTCAACCTGGTATTGGTCGCATTGTGGGAATTGATTTTTTAAACAATAGAGGAAATGAATTATGGTAGAGGTTCTCAAAGATAGCTGGAGTTCATTTAAAACGATTTTTACCGGTATGGGGGTTACGTGGCGTCATCTGTTCCAACGATCGGTCACCCTTCAGTATCCGGACGAACGGGACGAACTTCCCGACGGGGTTCGAAGCAGACTGTACGTAAACATTGACGATTGTATCGGGTGCAACCTTTGTGCCAGGGCCTGCCCGGTCAACTGTATTGATATTGAAACGGTCAAAGCGACCTCCGACGTGGATTTGGGAAAGACCTCAACAGGCAACCCAAAACGGCTGTGGGTTACCCGTTTAGATATCGATCTGGCCAAGTGTATGTATTGCGATTTATGTGTTTATCCATGCCCGACTGAATGTATCTATATGGTACCGGAATATGAATATTCGGAATACGACCGAAATAACCTGGTCTACCATTTCAGCAACCTCTCTCCCGAAATGGTGGCGGAAGTCAAGGAAAAAGCGGAAATAGAGGCCGACAAAAAAAGTCGTGAGAAACAAAAGACAGCGGCAAAAAAAATTTCCCGGACGAATAAAGACACAAACCAGGGAGGATAAACCAGGCTTATGATGATCTCTGCAATTCTATTTTATCTTTTTGCCATCCTGACGGTAGGTGCCGCCGTCTTGATGGTCATCTCGAAAAATATCGTTCACTCGGCATTTGCCTTGATGTTTTCACTTCTGGGAGTGGCGGCGCTTTTCGTATTGCTGAATGCGGATTTTGTGGCGGCTACCCAATTGATGGTCTACGTTGGTGGCATCCTCGTGTTGATCCTGTTTGGTGTTATGCTCACCACACAACAATTTACGATCGGTCTGAAAACGATTACGGTGAATATCATACCGGCTTCTATTCTCTCAGCTACTGCAGGCGGTCTTCTTTTGTATCTCTTTTTTGTCAGCGAATGGAATGTCATTGAACCGGTTGAACGAAATGAAACCGTCATGGATCTCGGGAACCTGTTGCTAAGGGATTACATCCTGCCCTTTCAAGTGGCGGGAGTTTTATTACTGGTGGCCATTATCGGGGCTTTGTTAATGACCACCCGAGACAAAGATGAAGACTTTCATGAATCCGGATTAAAAAAATGAATACCCAAGACGTGCAAAGTTTACTGGCAAACAGAAAGAAGGTACCTGTCCTCCTTTAAAGACAATTGACAGGCAACACACAATCATTAAAAACTGAACCACATCCGAATCACACATGGAATCAACGTTTATCCAATGGCTCGCATCCCCCGGTCTGACTCATTTTCTGATGGTGAGTGTCTTCCTGTTTTCCCTCGGTATGCTGGCTGTCATCTCGCGGCGGAATATCATCATGGTCTTAATGGGTATAGAGCTGATTTTGAACTCGGCAAATCTCAACTTCATTGCTTTCAGCCGTTTTACCACGACTTCACTCGACGGGCAGATGATCGCACTTTTTATCATCATCATCGCTGCAGCCGAAGCAGCAGTGGCACTTGCCATTGCACTGAACATTTATAACCGGTTTAAAACCATCAACGTAGATGAGATCAGCCTTCTGAAAGGTTAGTGATTTCAAGCATGGGAAATTAGACGCTATGGAACCAAATCTATTTTTACAGTTATCATCGATTATCCTGTTGTTACCCTTGTTGGGATTTATAGTGTTGATCTTCACAGGTAAAAGATTACCCCGCAACGGCGACCTGCTGGCAACAGGATTACTCACCT
This sequence comes from Balneolaceae bacterium, assembly GCA_040877875.1. Taxonomy (GTDB): domain Bacteria; phylum Bacteroidota; class Rhodothermia; order Balneolales; family Balneolaceae; genus JBBDNC01. The sequence goes on from JBBDNC010000051.1 coordinate 25,478, forward strand.
TGTCATGTATTCTTGCCTTTATTCTGCTGTTTTCCAAACTGACTCTCTACCCGGATCAATCCTTCTCCCACACCTTCACCTGGGTAACATTTGGGGAGACATCGTTCTTTGGCTCGCTGGCCATTGAATTCGGAATCATGCTCGACAATCTCACCGTGGTTATGCTGGTGGTCGTAACGCTTGTCAGCATGCTGGTCCATATTTTTTCGATCGGGTATATGGAGGGGGACATCCGTTATTCACGCTATTTTGCTTACCTGGGACTGTTTTCATTTTCCATGCTCGGCATTGTACTGACGCACAACCTGCTTCTGATGTATATTTTCTGGGAATTGGTTGGAATCAGTTCATACTTGCTCATCGGTCACTGGTACGAAAAGAAATCTGCATCGAATGCAGCCTCCAAAGCTTTTATTGTAAACAGAATTGGTGATGCCGGTATGTTTATCGGGATCATGATTCTATTTGCCGGTTTCTCAACCTTTACATTCGAGACCCTTTTTGACTCCATTTCTGCCGGAGAGCTTCCGTTCGGCAGTACAGCCTGGCTTACTGCCTCCGGACTTCTGATTTTTTGCGGTGCAGTAGGCAAATCCGCTCAGTTTCCCCTTCATGTGTGGCTGCCGGACGCCATGGAAGGCCCGACTCCGATCAGTGCCCTGATTCACGCAGCTACCATGGTCGCTGCCGGCGTCTACCTGGTTGCCAGGATTTTCCCGATGCTGACGGCCGATGCGCTTCTGGTCATTGCATATATCGGGGCCATTACCGCCCTGATTGCCGCAACCATTGCCATGACCCAGTTTGATATCAAAAAAGTGCTGGCCTACTCAACCATCAGCCAGCTTGGATATATGATTATGGGACTTGGTGTCGGCGCCTATACAGCCGGCTTCATGCATCTTGTAACCCATGCATCCTTCAAGGCAGGACTCTTCCTGGGATCAGGAAGCGTCATTTTTGCTATGCATAAGACGTTACACAAAAGGGAGGATCATCATACGGATGCTCAGGATATACGAAATATGGGCGGATTAAAAACCAGGATGCCAATCACCTATTGGACCTTCCTCATATTTACGCTTGCAATATCCGGCATTCCCCTTACTTCCGGATTTCTCAGCAAAGATGAAATTCTTGCAGGATCACTTGCTTTTGGCACATTAAACGGGCACTACCTTTTGCCTCTGATCGGGTTTGCTGTTGCCGGCCTAACCGCATTCTATATGTTCCGTCTGTTGATCCTCACATTTCATGGCAAACCTGCAGATCCTTCCAGGCTTGAGGACATGGAAGAATCACCCAAAGTAATGACTCTGCCGCTTATCATCCTGGCTGCACTTTCCCTGTATGTGTTCTACAGTTTTAATCCGTTCGGAGCTTCATCCGGCTGGTTTTTTACCGCTATTGAACGTCCGATGAGTATTGTCCCCGAAGCTTTTCAGCCTGCAAGCTACATGGTTTTTCACGAAGCTGTCAGCGGTATCCACACAGCGGCCATGATTCTTTCCGTCCTGATGGCGCTTCTCGGAGCTTTACTCGCTTTCGCTGTTTATGAGTGGAAGAAAATCAGTTCTGACAGATTAGCCGGGTCGATGGGAATGCTCTATGAGGGAGCTCTGAACAAATGGTATTTCGATGAATTTTACCAAAACGTGTTTGTGACCGGAACGATAAAACTGACAGCCCATCTGCGATGGTTCGATGAAAAAATTATTGACGGGGCAGTTAACGGATCTGCAGTCGTTACAAGGGGATTATCCCGACTCAGCGGATGGGTTGATGACAACGTTGTGGATGGTCTGGTGAATGCAACAGCCCGTTTAGCAGATGATGCAGGAAATGTATTGGGAAAACTTCAAACCGGACGGGTGCAGACTTACCTCGTCTATATCTTGTTCAGTTTTATCGTCTTATTCATTCTGTTCATATGAATATAAAAACAACTTACAGGCCTCCTTTAGCCACTGAAGTCGTGTCACCATTCGATGATGGGAATGTCGAGGACTTTAAAATTAATTACTAATCGAACACTGATAAACATATGGAATTTCAACTGCTTGGCGTCGGTATTCTGACATGGATTGTATTTATCCCGATCATGGGAATGATCATCGTACTTTTAGTTCCAGAAGAAAAACGCAATGCCATACGCTGGACCGCAGCAATAGTGACCGGCATTCAGGTCCTGCTTGCAGGGTTCATATTCGGAACCTTTGACCGCTCCATGTCGGGAATAAATGACGCCGAAAGTTTCCAATTTATTGAGCAATTCAACTGGATCACTGTGGAGGCCGTTCCCTGGCTCGGGAAGATCGAGATTAACTATTATCTGGGGATCGACGGACTCAGTGTATTAATGGTATTGCTCGCTTCATTAATCTCATTTATCGGGGTTGTCTCTTCCTGGAATATCAAGAAAATGGTAAAGGGATACTTCGCTCTTTATCTACTCCTTGCAACTGGTATGATGGGGGTTTTTGTATCTCTGGATTTCTTCCTGTTCTTCATCTTTTGGGAAGTCATGTTACTTCCAATGTATTTTTTGATAGGTTTATGGGGAGGACCGAGGCGTGAATATGCAGCGATCAAATTCTTTCTCTACACCTTTGCCGGAGGAATATTAATGATGCTGGTTATGCTGGCTCTCTATTTCAGCGTCGCCTACCCTGATCCGGTGACCGGCAACCCGGTGCATACATTCAACATTCTCCATATGATGAATCCGGACTACTATATAGACGGATCTATATTATCAGGAGTGGATACTACCTGGCGTTACGCAGCCTGGTTAGCCCTGTTTATCAGTTTCGCCATCAAGATTCCCCTCGTGCCTTTTCATACGTGGTTGCCCGACGCTCATGTGGAAGCGCCGACCCCCATCAGTGTAATTCTTGCCGGTGTACTGCTGAAGTTAGGCACGTACGGCCTGCTGAGGCTCAGTTTTCCGATTTTTCCGGATGGTACGATTTACTTCATGACCCTGATGGCGGTATTGGCCATGATTAGTATTATTTACGGGGCATTTTGTGCCATGGCTCAGGATGATTTCAAAAAGCTTATTGCGTATTCCTCAATCAGCCATATGGGAATTGTCGTCCTCGGAATCGCCGCATTAAATACCCAGGGGATGGTCGGGGGTGTATTGCAAATGTTCAATCACGGAATCATTACAGCAGTCCTGTTTTTGGTTGTCGGAGTTGTTTATGACAGAACCAAAAAGAGAGGCTTAAATGATTTCGGTGGCCTCGCCAATGTGATGCCCCGCTACACCGGAATTGCCATCGTCGGACTCTTCGCTGGGCTGGGTCTTCCCGGCCTGAACGGATTTGTCAGTGAGTTGTTTTCCTTTCTCGGTGCTTTCGAAACATTCCGCTGGATCACAATCCTATCCGTTTCGGGTATTATCATCACGGCTGCCTATATATTATGGACGGTTCAACGTGTTTTTCTGGGTGAAGCCCCGGAATCCTACCGGAATCTCCCCGATCTGACGGCGCGTGAAATGCTTAGCTTTGTACCCCTTGTCATACTGATCATTTTGCTGGGAATCTATCCGTCACCCGCCATTGAATTGATGAATACCTCATTGAGTCATCTGGTAGAATTCGTCACGAACGGAGTAAACTAAAGAATTGGGAACCCCTTGCTTTCTTTGAAGAATGTAAATATCACATGCCGACCATGATCGAAATTATCCTGAACAGCATTCATCATTTTTATCCCGAGATCACAATTACCGCAACCTTGTGTGTGATCATCCTCGGGGATCTTTTATTGAAGAAGAGAGACCACACTACCGGCTGGATTCTCGTGGCCGGATTAGGCGTCAGCGGGCTCTTTGTCCTATTACAAACTGGTAGGATGGAGTCGGTTTTTTATGATATGGTTGCGGTGGACCCGTTTGCCGTATTTTTTAAAGTCATCCTGATCCTTGCAAGTTTGTTTATCGTTATGTTTTCGATTAAATGCAAGGAACTGGACTCTTATCATTCCCGCATCGGTGAATACTATATGTTGCTGACGGGAATGATTTTGGGAATGTTTCTCATGGCAGGATCAACTAACCTGATGCTGATGTATCTTGCTTTTGAGCTGACCAGTATCAGCTCCTATGTCCTGGCCGGATTTGCCAGGCGGTCTTTGAAATCGGCAGAAGCCTCCATGAAGTTTATCATATTTGGGGCTGTATCATCCGGCATACTTCTTTACGGAATCTCCCTATTGACCGGAATCACTGGAGCTGTAGATCTCTACGGTGTCAATGCCTCCCTGATCGACGGTATGGATCAACCGATGGTTCTATCCGCTGCCATTCTGATGATCGTAGCTGGATTTGGTTTCAAGATTGCCGTCGTACCCTTCCATTTCTGGGCTCCGGATGTCTATGAGGGAGCTCCCATGCCGATTGCCGCATACCTTGCCGTCGCTTCCAAAATTGCCGGTTTCGCCATGTTGATACGCTTTTTCAAAATCTCGTTTATGGATGTCAATGCCATCCCGACATTTGGTTTATGGGGACTCATAGAGGGAGTCAATTGGACGATTTTGTTGTCTGTAATGGCTGCCATGGCCATGATCGTCGGAAATCTGGCGGCCTTAAGACAGGATAATATCAAACGGCTTTTGGCCTACTCAAGCATCGCCCATGCAGGCTATATGTTGATGGGGCTAATCGTTATGACGGATGAAGGCACAACTTCCATCCTGATCTATATATTCATCTATCTTTTTATGAATTTGGGAGCCTTTTATATAGCCATGTTGTTTGCCAATCAACTGAATAGCGAATCTATTGAATCCTATAAAGGTCTTGGGTTCCGTGCTCCGCTGGAAAGTATAGCCATGACGATCTTTTTGATTGCCCTGACCGGGTTGCCGCCAACTGCAGGATTTATAGCCAAACTTTATATCTTTGGAGCCGCCGTAAGCGCCGGTTGGATTTGGCTTGTTCTGATCGCCGGAGTCACCACGGTCATTTCCCTGTTTTATTACATTCGAGTTGTCAGAAACATGTTTTTTTTCAAACCGGAATCCAATTCCAGCCGGATGATTTTCGATGGTGGTTCAAGGATAGTTCTATTATTTCTTTTAGCCCCGACTCTTTTCCTTGGAATTTACTTTACACCGGTTCTCGAATTCGCAAGAAATTCAATTAAAATGTTTGGCATGTAGACACAGATTGTCGAGTACTCAGTACAAAACAAGGTTATGTTATCAGATACCCCGATAACTGTTGGCGTTCTGTTCTCTGTGTTTAAGATTATTTCTATATCAGAGGGCTTTGAAAAACCAGGGGTTTTGTTCAATATCAAAGCCTGAGCGAATTCG
>JBBDNC010000052.1:0-5768 GCA_040877875.1 Balneolaceae bacterium
TTCGGTGGTGGGCCTTGAGCTGACTGAGACCCCTCAGCAACAGGAGATTATAGAAGAAAATGGTTCAATTCGGGTATGGGTGAGAATTCATGTATCCGTTTCGGAAGTACTGGAAGTTCTTGACAGGCAATTGGAGCCGTATGATGAAATATGGAATAAAATGAAAGACAGTGGCCTCCTCCGGTCATGGGAAACTCCGTAAGGGTTACCAGGGAGAGTATTTACGGGATAGGGGTTCGGTCTTATTGGAAAAGAAAAAAAAATCGTCTGCCGGGCAGGACCCGTCAGACGATCGTTAAGTTACATGTTTTTGATGATTTCATCTCCAAACTCCGAACACTTCAGAAGGGTAGCCCCTTCCATCTGCCGCTCGAAATCATAAGTAACCCGCTTGCTGCTGATAGCGGCTTCCAGCCCCTTTTCTATCAGGTCAGCGGCTTCATTCCATCCCATATAACGAAGCATGATGACTCCGGACAGAATCAGCGAGCCTGGATTTACCTTATCCTGGCCGGCATATTTTGGCGCCGTTCCATGAGTGGCTTCAAAGACGGCTATTCCGGTTTCGTAATTGATGTTGGCTCCCGGGGCGATCCCGATTCCACCTACACAGGCGGCCAAAGCATCTGAGATATAATCGCCATTAAGGTTCATGGTCGCAATCACATCATACTCAGCCGGCCGGGTCAGTATTTGTTGCAGGAATGCATCTGCTATGACGTCTTTGATTACGATGCCGTTTGGCAGTTCGCACCATGGGCCGTCACCGATTTCCCGGGCATCAAATTCTTCTTTGGCCAGTTCATATCCCCAGTTTTTAAAACTTCCTTCTGTGAATTTCATGATGTTGCCTTTGTGGACCAGGGTCACACTTTTGCGATTCTGATCGATCGCATAGTTGATCGCTGCCCGTACCAGGCGCTGGGTTCCCTCGATCGAGATCGGTTTGATTCCCAGTGAAGAAGTTTCAGGAAAACGGATGCTGGTTGTTCCCAGTTCATTGATGAGAAAATTTTTCAGCTTTTCATTTTCCGGTGTACCCGTCTGATATTCGATGCCGGCGTAAATATCTTCGGTATTTTCACGATAGATGACCATGTCGGTCAGTTCCGGTTGTTTAACCGGGCTTGGAGTCCCTCTGTAGTATTTAACCGGACGTACACAGGCATACAGATCCAGTTTTTGACGAATGGCGACGTTCAAAGAACGGATTCCACCGCCGACCGGTGTTGTAAGGGGCCCCTTGATGCCTACTTTATATTCTTCAAATGCATTCAGGGTATCTTCAGGCAGCCAGGTATCGCCGCCGTAATAATCAACTGCCTTTTCGCCGGCATAGACTTCAAACCAATGAATCTTTTTTTTGCCGTCGTAGGCTTTCTCCACTGCACTTTCGATAACAGATTTCATGGCCGGGGTAATATCCACCCCGATTCCGTCACCCTCAATAAATGGTATGATCGGATCATCCCCTACTTTTAAGGATCCATCCGATTTCTTTTCAATAACCGTTCCAGTGTCCGGCCTCTTTAATTTGTCAAAACTCATCTGTTCAGCAGGTTTAGTGTTTAAAATTTGCGCTGAATAATAGCAAAAATTCAGGCTTCTTGCATTGAGTTTATTTCTTTTTGAGGAGGCTGTTTTGGTTAGGAAAGAAAGTCGGAAAATTTCAGAACCGGGATTGTTTCCCGATATGGGTACAGACTATCCTGTTGTAGAGTGAGGTACGCAAGCGGCGACATGTGAAATCAAATTTCGACTAAACTTTGGATGATTGAATATGTATATTCGATGTTAGAAATTACTTGCAGAAATACCAGGTTGACGGGAAGTCTGCCGGCCCCGGACAATAGTTACAAGGGAATGTCGGGTAAGTAGTTGAAATAGTACCGATTCCTTCTTGTCCGATGTAAATATGATAGATTCCGGGTGGCTCCTGTAGATAGGTTAGAAATGAGGTATACGTATGCTTAAACCGATGTTTGGCCACAGGCCGAAGCCCAAAAAATTCGATATTCCCCTGCGTTATTATGATCCCAAGGAGGATGAAAAGCGAAAGCGGCGCATCCGCATTGAGCGCAACAGAAAGCGGCCCAGGCAAGGGTTGAAAGTTGTTATGTATGCTTTGGGCCTGGCTTTTGTTGTCTGGTTGATGTCAATTCTCTGAAATTTGAATATGAATGTAGTTGCAGATCTTGAGTAAGAAAGAAGAAGCGGGGAAATCCATCATTCAGGCAATGCCTCCTGAATTGGCTAACAAAATTGCTGCCGGCGAAGTCATCCAGCGTCCGGCTTCTGTCGTCAAGGAATTGCTCGATAATGCGATAGATGCCGGAGCCGATCAGGTTAAGGTCATCATTCAAAATGCCGGAAGAACACTGATCCAGGTCATTGACAACGGTTGTGGGATGGGCACTGAAGATCTGCGCCCGTGCTTTCAACAACATGCCACGTCAAAAATTCATGATATTGATGACCTGTACAGAATTCGCACACTCGGATTCAGAGGGGAGGCGATGGCATCGATTGCTTCAGTCTCCCAGATTGAGGTGAAGACGAAAAGACAGGAAGATGAAACCGGGATCTTGTATGAAATTCACGGGGGGGAAGAACAACGTTTTGAACCTGCAGCTACGGATAATGGAACCTCTGTAGCCGTCCGGAATTTATTTTACAATGTGCCGGCCCGCCGTCAATTTTTAAAAACGGATGCTACGGAGTTTCGCCACATTCTGAGGGCTATCCAGCATGCGGCAATTGCACATGTCAGTATATCATTTGAAGTGGAAGCCGATACAGATAAAATCTATAAGCTGCCTCCTCAGAATCTGACGCAGAGAATTGCTGAAATATTTGGCAAACAGTATCGGAAAAGCCTGATCCCTTTCAGGGAGGATACCAGCTATGTCCGGATTCACGGCGTACTTGGAGATCCGAAAATTACCCGGAAAAGCAGGGGGGATCAATTTTTATTCGTAAATAATCGACCCGTTCAACACCGGCTTTTAAGTCATATCATTTTGAAAATTTATGACTCCTGGACCGGAGAGAATGAATATCCGTTTTTTGCCATTTTTCTGGATCTGGACCCTCAGCAGGTCGATGTAAATGTGCATCCCTCAAAACTGGAGGTAAAGTTTGAGGATGGCCAAAGTGTTATCCAGTTGACCCGATCGGTGGTTAAAAAAGCCTTGAATGAATATTTGAGAGTACCGGGAATGGATCATCTCCGCTCCGGACGGGACGAAGGGGGCTCCTTTAACGCCTCTTTTCAAGGATTTAGTAGTTTTGAAGAAAGTGAACGACGTGGCGGCAGCAGAGAGATGCAAATTCCGTCCCGAATCAATTTTGGGCCGTACGATCCGCACGGTCCGGACGGTTCGAAACTGGGTGAGGAACTCTATGGGGACGAACCGCGCGGAAAACAGAAGACGGATCAACCCCGGGAAAAAGGTTTCTGGCAGTTACACAACCGCTATATTCTGACTCAAACCCGTACGGGCCTTTGCATGATTGATCAGCATGCAGCCCACGTTCGGATTATCTATGAGAAAGCTTTAAGTGCTACCGAGGAGTCTCTTCCGGGCACGCAACAATTGCTCTTTGCCCAAACTCTGGAACTTTCCGCAACAGACTTTTCTCTTCTCAAGGAATTGCACCCCGTTATCCAGCGAATGGGTTTTAGTATTCAGCTTTTAAGCGGGAATACAGCCATTATCAATGGGGTACCGGCAGATATCGATATCGGGGATGAACGGTCGGTTTTACGGGAAATGCTACAACAGTACCGGGAACTTGATCAGAACCTGAAACTGGAGGCCCGGAAAATAGTTGCCATTGCCTTCGCATCCCGTACTGCGATTCCCCGGGGACGAAAGCTATCGGAGTTGGAAATGGAAACTCTTATTGACCAACTGTTTGCATGTGAGGATCCTTATATTGACCCTTTGAAGCGATCTACACTTGTTTACCTGTCCATGGATGAAATCAAGAATAAATTCGGCTAAGAACAAAGGTGAGTGTTTCAGTGAGTTATTGGAACAGTGAACAGTGTGACATTCGTTTTTGAGCGATATCCACGAACACACCCCTCGCTTGTCCGAAACCGCCTTACGGCGGGTACGGACTTCGCTTTCCCCTCTCGAGAGGGGAGACTTGGAGGCCTGATCAACGCCTGTCTCGAGAGGGGACAGATGGAGGCCTGATCAACGTCTGGTTAATTCCCCTCTTGAGAGGGGAGGGTATAGCCAAATAGGCGTCAGCCGGCTTGGCTATACCCGGGGTGTGTTCGCGGAATCGATGTGTGATTATAGATCCATATCTGCTCTTTGGTAAGATGACAGTTGACTGCTGGTTACAGACGGCTGATCGCCGTTACCATTGCCTGTTCGAGTGGTGGATATTGACAACCGATTATCGGATATTAAGCAAATGAATATTTTGGCCGTAGAACCGTTTTACAGCGGATCCCACAAAGCTTTCCTGGATGGACTTCGTCAGCATTCCAGTCACAATATCCTCCCTGTGAAATTGAATTACAGGGGATGGAAGTGGAAAATGCACGGAGATTCCGTAACTCTTGCCGAGATGACAAGTCATGTTCGGGATGAGATCGACCTGTTGCTGATCAGCAGTATGACCAATTTGCCTGCATTTCTCGCTCTGACTAACCCCCGGTTTGCGCATATTCCCAAGATCATGTATATGCATGAAAACCAGTTGACCCAGCCGATGCCGGAAGGAGAAGAACGGGATTTGACCTATTGCTATATTAATTACCTGAGTATGCTGGTAGCCGACCGGCTTTTGTTTTCTTCCCGCTTTCACATGGATGATTTCATGGGTGCCCTTCCCGCTTTTCTTGAGAATTATCCGGATGATAAACACCTGAAGACGATTGACCAGATTAAGAACAAGAGTATTGTCATGTATCCGGGACTGGATTTGGAAACATTCGACCGTCACCCGGATACTCGCAGCCGGAACGAGCGGCCGGTGATCGTCTGGAACCAGAGGTGGCAATTTGACCGGAACCCGGCCATGTTTTTCCGGATTCTGAATCGTTTGAATGATATTGACATCGAGTTCGATTTAATCCTCGCCGGGGATACCAAACATGAAAAGCCGGAAGAGTTTGAAAAAGCGTGGAAGAGGTATGGAGAACACGTCACTCATTTCGGCTATGTGGATGATGTGGAAAAATATGGCCGGCTTCTTCACTCCGGCGATATTGTTGTGTCAACCGCTACGTACGAATTTTTCTGCGTTGCCATTATGGAGGCGATTTATTGCGGGTGTCACCCGTTAGTTCCCAGGCGATTGCATTATCCTGAACTCATTCCCCAATCTCTGCACAATCCCCTGCTTCATGCACCGGTTTTATATAATACCGAGGATGAATTGTTCAGCTATATGAAGGACCTTCTGACGGGCGAAACGATACCTCTTCCAAAAGCTTCCCTGCAAAAAATCAATCGTCACCTGGATTGGCCGCAAAAAATCGATGAGTATGACCGTATGTTCGATGAGCTGGTCAAGGTCAAGGTCGAAGCGTCGTTTTAAGGTCGTCCCTGATTTTGTCTGTTGGATTCGGTATAAGGAATAAAAAGCAAGCCGTTCGGATTCGGGGGGATTCACTCCAGTGAAAAGAAATTGAAAGGAGTCATACGCTAACGCCAGAAGTGAATCAAAATGGCGCCGGAGAATCATCCTCTCCACCCGGACTGTGGGGAGAGGGAGGAGGGCTGGAACTTTCATCAAAGGGACCG
>JBBDNC010000053.1:0-5764 GCA_040877875.1 Balneolaceae bacterium
CTCCTGGGCATGCATTCTCTTTATCACTGGACCCATACCGAAGATGTACTGGCCGACCCGATTCTTGCCGGCAAGATGGGCTACCTGAACGAACCGTTTTTTATTATCCGGCAGTTTATCTATTTCGGTATCTGGGGGTTTCTCGGGTACAGGCTTCACAAAATATCGGTCGATATGGATCACTCGGGCGACTGGGGCATGACGACTCTTTTGCGTAGATACAGCGCACCCGGAATCATCATTTTTGCACTGACCCTCGCCTTTGCAAGCTTCGACTGGCTGATGTCACTCGATCCCCACTGGTTTTCAACCATGTTCGGGGTCTACTTTTTTGCTATGAGTTTCCAGGCACTCTTCCCGATGATTATCCTGTTGATCTTCTGGCTGCATAAACAGGGCTTATTGAAAAACACCATTACCAAAGTTCATATTTATGATCTCGGCGCATGGTTCTTCGCTTTTACTGTTTTCTATGCCTACATCGCATTCAGTCAACTACTCCTGATTTACTATGCCAATTTACCGGAGGAAGCTCTCTGGTTCTATCACAGGCTGGAAGGAAGCTGGGCATTTGTTTCCTATTCACTGATCATCGGAAGGTTTGCAATTCCATTTCTTCTTCTTCTGAACAGGGATACCAAACACAGTTTCAAAATGCTGGTCTTTACCTCTGTATTAGTACTCTCCATGCACTTTATTGAAATTTACTGGATCGCCATGCCGATGCTGGACCATCATGGTGTAAGTGTCAGCTGGATGGACATCACAACCTTTTTGGGACTGGGGGGGATTTTCTTCGGACTGTTTTTCCGGCAGTTCAGAAAGCACAACATGATCCCGATTCACGATCCGAAACTGGCAGAATCACTCGGCAAGCAATATCATCAATAACTGTCTTACACAGGATTCATTTTTATGGGCAACGAAGAAAAATCATATAGTCGCGAATTCAAGGCAAAAGTTGTTCTCGAAGCGGTATCCGGCGAATCCGTTACCCCACAGGAAGTAGCCGAAAAATATGACGTCTCAGCCGCTCAAATCCTTTCCTGGGCAAGGGAACTGGATATCTCTGAAAGCCATTTGAATAAGCTGAAAAGCTCAATCGGCGAAATCACGTCTGACGCTGACGATGCTGACTCCGATCAGATAGAAATTGAAAGTTCGGATGAACTCTTCCTTTCGGAAGTAGAATACGGAGTCACCTACGACACATTAAATTACGGACGGTTAACCTTCTGGGCGGTGTTCGGAACGGGATTTGTCATATTAGCGGTGTTGGCTTTAATGGCCATTTATGAAAACAGCGTGCGGACCGTCCAGCAACAAGTATCCGAAACCAGCGAATATTATCAAGTCCGTGACCTCAACGAGCGAGATCAGGAAATACTGTCCAGTTTTGGAATCGTAGATCCCGAGGAAGGAATTTACCGGATTCCCATTGACAGTGCGATCTCCAGGATGGTTGAAGAAGAAGATACGGAATCGGGTACGGAATAAAGTTTAGTGTATCGGTACATTCAAAGTCCCCAACCGGGGTACCGGCGGGACAGCCGGCAGAGGAAGAAGTCTTCAGCTCTTTGACATGGTTTGTATTTGCGCCCCCGGGCCATTTAAATTCAATTTCGAGTACGGTTTGACGTTTTCACATCACCGGACAACCCGTTGAATTTGAATCGCTGAATTTTGAATTTTTAGTGAGCAGAAGACGTTTAGAAAGGATCATGAACAGGATATCAATTTTATTAGTTTTAGCCGGTTTCATCCTATTCACCCTGGGGATGCCACGGATTCTGCCTGCTCAGTTAAACCAGGATAAACCGAAAATCCTGGAAGATGTAGAAGTCCGGGAAAAGCTGGGAGATCAAATTCCCCTTGACGCACGCTTTGCAACATCTGACGGTGATTCGGTCACGATCGGGGAATTGATTGAGCCTGGCAAACCTGTCTTGCTGAATCCACTTTATTATGAATGCCCGCTCTTATGCGGATTTGTACTGGATGGTGTCTATGAAGTGATCAGCGATTTGAAATGGACTCCCGGTGTAGAATATACCATCATCTCATTCAGTATTGATCCTGATGAGAAACATCCCCTGGCAGCACAAAACAAAGAGCGATACCTCAAGGGTTTTGAGCAAAAAGAGGTTGAAAACGGATGGCACTTTTTGACAGGAACCAAAGAAGAAATTCAACGAATGACTGAAGCCATTGGGTTCAGGTATACAAAAAATGAAGCGACCGGCGAATATGTCCACCCGGCAAGTATTATGATGCTAAGCCCGGAGGGTACTGTGACCCGGTATTTATATGGAATTGAGTTTTCTGAATTCGACCTTAGAAATGCACTGTATGAATCGGCTGACGGCAAGATCGGCTCAACGGTGGATCGGGCGGTTTTATACTGTTTTGCTTATGATCCGTCATCTCAAAGTTACGCCCCCGTCGCAGTCAATATTATGAAGCTCGGCGGCTTGGCAACCGTTATTATTCTCGGTATATTTCTTGGCCTTTTTTGGATAAAAGAACGACGAACGTCCCAACCACAAAAATTGGAAATTCATCAGAAATGAACAGACTGAGTGATTTCATGCTCCCTCCTGCCAGGAGTACCCTGGCGGCAGAGACAGATGCGCTATTTAATTTTATCAATGTGGTCAGCCTGATTTTCTTGCTGGGCATAACCATTGCCATCATCTACTTTGCAATCAAGTACAGGAGAAAGTCACCGGATGATGTGACTCCCCTGATCACTCATAATAATACGCTGGAAATTACTTGGTCGGTCATTCCCCTCATATTGGTAATGATTGTATTTGGATGGGGCTACAACGGGTTTTTGAATCTTTACACACCGCCGGACGACGCCTATGAAATACGGGTGGTTGCACAGACCTGGACGTGGCAATTCCACTATCAGAATGGATATACAGGCAATGAACTGCATGTACCGGTTGACAGGCCCGTGAAACTGGTTATGAGTTCGAATGACGTCATCCACTCATTTTACGTGCCGGATTTCAGGATTAAAAAAGATGTACTTCCCAATCGATACACGTCCGTATGGTTTGAAGCCACCGAAACGGGCGATGCACAGATATTTTGCACCGAATATTGCGGAACGGCTCACTCGAACATGCTGGCCAGTGTCATCGTTCATGAACAGGAAGAATTTCAAACCTGGCTGGCGACAGCAGGGTCGGCGGACGACGATATGGAACCGGCAGAACTCGGGCAAGCCCTTATTCAGCGCAACGGTTGTACGGCTTGCCATTCGACAGACGGAAGCCAGCTACAGGGCCCTACTTTCCAGGGTATTTTCGGCCGGGAAACAACCCTTCAGGATGGCTCCACGGTAACGGTGGATGAAAACTATATCCGGGAATCTATTCTCGAACCCCAGGCTAAAATCGTTGAAGGATTTCCACCCGTTATGACGAGCTTTGCAGGGGCTCTGGATGACCGGCAGATTGATGCAATTATCGAATATTTCAAAACTTTAGAATGACATGGCTACTGCAGAATCAACAAATTTAAAGAAATTACAGGTTCGCCGTTATAAACCGGATGACAATCCCCAACATCATTACCTGAATGAAGAAACAGGCTTATGGTCCTGGATGACTACGGTAGACCACAAAAAAATCGGGTTGCTTTATCTCGGTTCGATTACTGTATTCTTTTTTATCGGGGGGATGCTGGCCCTGTTTCTGAGGACTGAACTGCTAACGCCTGCCCAGACCTATATTACTGCCGATACGTACAATCAGATTTTTACGCTGCACGGCGCTATCATGATTTTCTTTTTCCTGATTCCGTCGGTTCCGGCAGCTCTCGGAAATTTTATCCTCCCTCTCCAACTGGGATGTAAAGATGTTGCTTTTCCAAGAATCAACCTCCTCAGTTATTACATTTATGTTGTCGGGGCGATATTAACTATTACGGCAATCTTTACAGGGGGCGTCGATACAGGCTGGACATTTTATACACCGTACAGTTCCTCCCTGTCAAGTGGTAACATCCTGCTGATGACGCTGGGAATCTTCATTCTCGGTTTTTCATCTATTTTAACGGGTCTTAACTTTATTGTCACCATCCACCGAATGCGTGCCCCGGGCCTGACCTGGAACAAGCTTCCTCTCTTTCTCTGGGGACTTTATGCAACCAGCATCATCCAGGTACTGGCAACTCCGGTCCTGGCCATTACCTTGCTGCTGCTGACCATGGAGCGGGCACTCGGAATTGGCATTTTTGATCCTGCCATTGGCGGAGATCCGGTCCTCTTCCAGCACTTTTTCTGGTTCTATTCGCACCCCGCCGTCTATATTATGATCGTACCGGGATTCGGGGTGGTTTCGGAAATCATTTCAACATTCTCACGCAAGCATATTTTCGGCTACTGGGCGATTGCCCTCTCCTCTCTTGCCATTGCCTTCATCGGCTTCCTGGTCTGGGGACACCACATGTTTACTGCAGGGCAATCTTCCCTGGCCAGTATGGTCTTTTCATTCCTGACATTCCTGGTTGGAATCCCGACCGGTATCAAGATATTCAACTGGCTGGCGACTATGCATAAGGGATCCATCGATCTTAAAACGCCCATGCTCTACATCCTCTCTTTCCTGTTTTTGTTTACCATTGGCGGTTTTACCGGGATCATGCTGGGAGCCCTGTCGGTCGACGTCCACCTTCATGACACTTACTACGTAGTGGCTCACTTCCACTATGTGATGATGGGAGGTATGGTGATGGCCTTTCTCGGCGGACTCCATTACTGGTGGCCCAAGATCACCGGCAGGATGTACAATGAGCTTTGGGGTAAAATTTCCTGTGCAATCATTTTCCTCGGCTTTAACCTGACCTTCCTTCCCCAGTTTGTAATGGGGTCACTCGGAATGCCCCGGCGATATTTCAACTATCTCGAACAATTCCAGGGCTATCACCAGCTCTCAACCATGGGTGCCTACACGCTGGGAATCGGATTCCTCATTATGGCCGTCTACCTGGCACACTCCTTGGCCAAAGGGAAAAAGGCGACGTCCAACCCGTGGGGAAGCCGTGGAATGGAATGGCAAGTCAATGCGATGCCTCCCCTCCACAATTTCCACCATACACCCGTAATCCTTCATGGCCCGTACGATTATCACAAACCGATGTCCGAGTTTCAGCTCGGGATTGCCGAAAAGCACAACGGGCATGAACCCGGCAGCGGCACCGAACCCCACACGGAACTACCCACAAAAACAGTAGAAGCTGATAACTAAATTCGAATAACTTCATTGACCATGGCACAATCTTCTGCTATTGCAACCAAAAAAGGAGATCACGTAAAAGGCCATTTTGTTGACTCGGAACAGCAGTTCGGTTCGGCAAAATTGGGGATGTGGATCTTCCTGGTAACCGAAATTCTCTTTTTCGGGGGACTCTTCGCAGCCTATATCGTATACCGGTCCTGGTACCCGGAATTGTATACGCTCGCTTCCGAGGAACTCGATACCGTTATGGGGGCGATCAACACGGCTGTACTGATCGGCAGTTCTCTGACTGTAGCCCTGGCTATCCGGTCGGCGCAGACGAATCAAAACAAGAAGCTGATTATCAATCTCTGTATCACGATTGCCCTTGCCATGGTCTTTATGGTCATCAAGTATTTCGAGTATACCCATAAATTCCATCTGGGAATCTTCCCGGGCGAATTCTATACTTACGAAGGGATCGCCCACGAAAAAGCCAATATCTTTTTCAGCATCTATTACATGATGACCGG
>JBBDNC010000054.1:0-5742 GCA_040877875.1 Balneolaceae bacterium
CTGCCTCCGCAGCACGGATTGAATACTCCGCATGCATACCGTTGGGCAGTACGATGTAGATAATATCGATGTCGGGATTATCGGCAATCCTGTCAAATGTTTCGTAATTATAAATGTTGCTTTCCGGGATACCGTATTCGTCGGCCCACTTCGGTTCCTTGGCCGGAGTTCCGGTCACAACTCCCGACAGCCTGCAGAGTTTGGTTTCACGCAACGCCGGTCCCAGTTGACCCGTACTGTAATTTCCAAGTCCGACCAAGGCGATTCCGAGTTTTTCACTCTCCGGAAGCTCATCCATATCCCTCCACATTTCATAATACTTCCGGGCTTCGAACATTGACATAGAAGGCCCGAAAGCCGGCAAAGTTACCGCAGCCCCGACTCCCATCGATAACCGGCGAAGAAATTCCCTTCTTGACTGTCCATTGTTGTTCTTGTGGTCCGTTGAATCCATAATAATCTATTTTTTAAATGATGATTGCCCTTTTAGCCTGCACGACCGGCAGTTGAAATCACACCGGGAGCGGTCGAAAAACTCCCGTGAACTGGTTTCATTCCCTGCACCTTCATGTACGGATACGGGTTTATAAAATCTCAATACGGATCCGCACGAAAGAATAAGATTTATATTTGAGAGTAAATTTACAAGTTGGAATTTCAAGTGCTCCATCAAACCTTCCTGTATAGTGTTATAGGTTGGATCCAAACTCCGGCAGGATCGTATGGTGATTCTGACAATTGCCGGAACAGAGAATATTTTATGTTCCGCAACCCGTTTCAAACCGCAAGCAGGATTGAATCAATTCACGATATTGAAGACTGCAAAAGCCGGATTTGGTAGAATCCATCGACCCCGATAAAGGCTGTGAAACCTTCCCCCTTACAGTTTTGAATATTGCCGGCCAAAATTCCAACTTCTGAATTTCAATTGATATATTGTGGGCTCCTTTAAAAAAACCAAACCTGCATTTATTTCACAACCCTTTCACTTCATTCAACCTTTTACAGATATGAATACACTTAAGCTTGGTTTCATAGGATCCGGATTCATTGCCAAATTTTTAGCCGTAGCCATGAAGCAAGTCCGGCATTGTGAACTGACAGCGATCTATAAGCGGAGCGGTTCCGATGAACTCGCCGCCTATGCCCGGGATCACGAGCTGGGCGATCCGAAAATCTTCAGCTCGATTTCAGAACTTTGCAATCACTGTGATGCAGTGGCAATCTTTACCCCGAATTTCACTCGGGTTGAAATTGCCGAAGAGATTGCCGATGCGGTAAGTAAAGGAGCTCCCCTGAAGGGAGTGATCTGTGAAAAGCCATTGGGACGCACCCTTGCCGAAGCCCGGCGGATGATAGAAGTGATTCGGGATGCCGGCCTGAAAACCGCCTATTTTGAAAACCAGCTTCACATGAATGCCATCAATAATGCCCTTGAACAATTGCGTCCCCAGCAAGAAGCCATGGGAAGTATCACACTGGCGCGCAGCACTGAAGAGCATGCCGGCCCCCACAGTAGCTGGTTCTGGGATCCGGCCCGACAGGGAGGAGGCGTCCTGTCGGATATGGGATGTCATAGCATTGCCATTTGCCGCCACATCCTCACCCCTCCCGGAAAGGATCCCGATTTCCTCCAGCCCGTTTCGATCCAGGCGGAAACGGCACTTCTGAAATGGGGACAGCCCAAATACCGGGATCAATTGAAGGATCGCTTTGGGGTTGACTACTCCCAAACACCGGCTGAAGATTTTGCCACCGGCATCATTACCTTTAAAAATCCGGAGACGGGCCAGTTGGTAAAAGGCCAGTTTACAGATTCCTGGATGTATGACAAGCAGGGACTGAAATTGTCAATGGATGGCCTTGGGCCCGGCTATGCAATGGAGGTGAATACCCTGATCTCTCCCCTGGAGATATTTATCGGGGATGAGGCGGCCGACGAAGTCGCTGATGCCGAAGCGGCCCTTGAAAAATCAACCGCTACCCGGGGCCTCCTTGCCGTACACCCCAATGAAGCCGATCTCTACGGATATGTCGGCGAAATCAGGGATGTCGTGCAGGCTTTTCGCCGGGGACAGGACGCGTTCCTGAGCTGGGAATATGGGCTCGAAATCACCCGGCTGGTTCAGGGAGCTTACCTGGCGGCCGAAAAGAAACAGACCCTCGACCTGACCGATCCGAAGGTTCAAAAAGAACTCGAATCCTACCAGTCACTGATTTCAAAGGGAGAAGGTGCAGACGTACTTTTCAGCTAAATATCCATCATCGGTCAGGGAGTCTGTTGACGGCAGACTGGATGGAAATGACTCGTGGCAGCCGACGGATTGCAGATTGTATGTGGTTTGAAGCTGGAATCTCCCGCCGGTTCCAGTTACTACTTTTTCCGGAGACGCTCGATTCCTCCAACCAGGACCATTCCTGCCGCCATGCCAAAGATCCCCCACCACAGCTCATACTCCATTTCCCGATCCGGCTCGGCAACCAGGGGAATGAACGGCTTGGACTGAATCAGATTGCGCGAAATTCTGATTACCTCAACTTTGGGAACTTGCCGTGAATCCTCTTCGGTTGTGACGATGGATCCAAGTTTCAGGTATTCGGACCGGTTCGTATCGGCAGGTTGATTCTCGAGCTGCCGGACGATTTCACTTCCGGGGTCATACAGTTCAACACTTCGGACATACTCCTGAAATGTACGTTCCTGATACGGCCAGATCACATACAGGGAACCGATCAGAAATCCGATCAGGACCATCAGTGTGAGTGCATAGTAGTTCTGGAGCAGCCAGGTTAAGAGTCTTGAAAACAGCATCAATCCCACAATTCCCCCCAAAAAAAGCGGAGCGAGTTCAATCAAAGCGGTTCCGGTCTGTTCCCCCAACAGTGACAACCGGGTCAGGACATAGTCGTATTTACCAAGGATCAACAACAGGTAGGAACCTGAAATACCGGGCAGGATCATTGCACAAAACGCGATCATCCCGCTTCCGAAGACGTAGAAAAAATTTTCAGGGGAATCCGTGGGAACCAGCGTAACCACCCAAAAGCCAAACAGGGTTCCGGCCACCAGGACCAATAGGTTCTTCCGGTTTCTCTCATTCGATTCCACTTCTTTCACCAGGATATAAATGGACCCGAGGATGAGTCCAAAAAAAAGTCCGTAAATCAACTCCGGATCCGTATACATATAGATTTGCAGGGGGACGACCTTGGTGAAGAACAGGACAGCACTGAAAATACCCGCGAGAAGCATCAGCAGAAATTTCCAGTGAAAATAACTGAAAATCTCCTTGATTCTGAATTTCAACAACGCCCGAACCACCCGGCTGTCGGCACTTTTTACAGCATAGACAAGCCGGTTGTATATACCGGTAATCAGAGCCATGGTCCCACCGCTGACACCCGGCACGATATCGGCCGCCCCCATCAAAAACCCCTTGATCACGAGCCAGGGCAGCTCATTCCAGGTCGTTTCATCTTTTATGAACGGAATCTTTTTATCTGGCGGACGGTCTGTCAATGGAATCTCTTAAATAAGTTTATTCGGCAATTTTATCGAGCCTTTTCTTTAACCTTTCCAATCCCGGATTTCCCGGTGAACCGAGCTGGGTGTAAGTTCGGAGACGTTTTTCCATCTCTTCGCCGGAAAGCTCCTTCTCTTTCCCCGAATCCGACTTGATATGCTGATAGGCATCCCTGAAGCTCCATCCTTCCTCCGTAACCAGCCTGTAGGCCGACTCGGCGGCCTGCAAATCGGACGAACAGGCGTCAGATAATTTATCCCGGTCGAACGAGAGATGGGTTAACAGCAAATCGGCCGCCGATAACATTTCACGAACCGTTTCAAAGGCGTTGAGTACCGGCTCCTTGGTCAGTTGCAAATCCCGGTGGTAACCGCTCCCGAGATTCCGGATAATCCCTTGCAAGGTTGCCGCATATCCTTCCATCCCCGAGTGCTTGCCCCTGATCAGTTCTGCTACATCCGGGTTTTTCTTTTGAGGCATAATCGAAGAACCCGTACAGACTTCTTCTCCCAGCCTGAAAAAACCAAACGGTTCGCTGCTGAACAGGATCACATCGCTGGCCAGCCGGTTGAGCACCAGGGTAATCCCCGAAAGGTATTGAACGAGCTGCAGCTCTGCCCATCCCCGGCTCAACTGGGCGGTTGTGGCACATACGATCGGCCCTGAAAATCCGAGAGAAGCCGCCTCCTCATCCCGGTCCAGATCGAGCGAGCTTCCGAATCCGGCTGCGGTCCCCAGTGGGCTTTTGTCAATCAACTGCCGGATCCCGGCCGCCGCTTCAAGTTGCATGATCAGCATTTCGGCAAACCCACCCGTCCACTGACCGGTGGACGATAACATGGCGCGGCGGGTATGGGTAAATCCCGGCATCGGAATCGCCGGGTCGGACTGCCCGAGCCGGATGCACTGCAGGGCACACTGACGGAGCTGTCCCAATACCTGGGCCAGTTGATCCTTCTCATATAATCTTACAGCCGTGAGCACCTGGTCATTGCGGGATCTGCCGGTGTGGATCTTTTTCCCGAGGTCACCCAGTTTTTCAGTCAGCCAGAGCTCAATGGCCGTATGTCCGTCCTCGTGCTCAGGCTTGATCTCAAATTCCCCTTTCTCCCAATAACCCAGGATTTCATCCAGCCCCTTTTTTAGCTTTGAACATTCGTCAGGCGATAAAATACCGGCTCCCTGTAACGCTTCGGCATGAACTTTGGATGCACGGACGTCATACGGTACAAGCTTCTGATCGAGGATGTAGTCGTTTCCGACCGTAAAGGCTTCAACCCGTTTTGTAACCGAATCCGCCGGGTGATCTTTGCCGCTATCGCCGGATGACTCCCATAGTTTAGCCATGATCAATCTGTTCTTTTACTTGTTTTTTAAGCTGATAGGCGGTTTTCTGGGGTAAATTCCAGAGTTCAATAAAGCCGGCCGAAGCATTTTGATTAAAATCGGCCGACCGGTTGAACGTCGCCAGGTTCTCATCGAACAGGGACCAGGGTGAAGTCAGCGAAACCACTTCACAGTTCCCTTTGTAAAGGCGAACGGTAACTTCACCGGATACCTTTGAATTTTGTTCGTTGATGTAGGCCCGGATGTTGTCCATCACCGGTTCAAAATATTTGGCTCCGTAGCATAGGTATGCCCATTTCTGATCGATGATAGTTTTCAGTTCATTTTCTTCCCGTGTTGAAACCAGCTGCTCGAGTTTCTTGTGAGCACTAATCAAAATGTGGGCAGCCGGATTTTCATAGATCCCCCGGACTTTGAGTCCGACGATACGATCTTCAATCAGGTGAAAATAGCCGACCGCGTTTTCCCCTCCGATTTTATTCAGCCTCATTATCAGCTCAGCCGGATCGGTCGGAGTCCCGTCAATCGAAACCGGCACCCCATTCTCATATCCGATTCGAATGAGAACTTCCCGATCCGGTGCCTTTTGAGGAATTTTACTCCATTTCAGTATTTTCTCCAGGGGTGGAATTTTGGCCGGATCTTCAATCTCTCCTCCTTCTCCGGTATTTGCCCACATATTTTCGTCATACGAGTACGGGGAGGACTTCGTCTGCTCCACGACAATTCCATGTTCTTCCGCATAGGCAATCTCTTCTTCACGTCCCATCCCCCACTCCCGTACGGGGGCAATTATTTTCAGAGCCGGGTTTAGGGTGGTGATATAGCTTTCAAAGCGAACCTGGTCATTTCCCTTGCCCGTGCATCCGTG
>JBBDNC010000055.1:0-5650 GCA_040877875.1 Balneolaceae bacterium
TTGAATTGTAGTTTTCAGATTTCCAATCCCGATTTTCTATTTTGAAATTATGTTTGACTAAAACCAATTAATTTTGGATATACAGTTCAAAATTTTTCATAAACTCAAACTTTAATAACCTGTTACCCATGGAGCTTTCACCCTTTCTAAAAGCCGTTAAAGATGGAAATCTGGATGAAGTGCAACGTCTTCATAAAGAGGGCGCGTCTCTCGAAGAAGCTCATAAAAACGGATCTACCGCACTGATTCTTGCCGCGGAAAACAATCATTTCGGTGTCGTTCAGTACCTTCTTGACCAGGGAGCCAATCCCACGGCCCAGACAAAGATGGGGGGGACAGCCCTGAACCGGGCTGCTGAAAATGGCAATGTGGAAATTATGAAGTTTCTGCTCGAGAAAGAGGTTCCTGTTGGAGATCTGGCTTTGTGTGTCGCCGCCAGGGAGGGGAATCTGGAAGCGGTCAAAATTCTGCTTGATGCGGGTGCCGAGATTAATGCCCGCCAGCGCTGGGGACAAACGGCGTTGATGCTTGCTGCACGGGAAGGCCATTCGGATGTCGTGAAATATCTTCTGGATCAGGGTGCCAATGTTCGAATGAAAGACAAGAATGGGGATACAGCGCTGAATATCGCATTTGATAATGACAATACGGACATTGTCATGCAGCTAAAAAGGGCAGGAGCCAAAGTACAAATCAAGAAACCGCAGCCCCCCGTGCAAGAGGAGGATGAAGATGAAGCGGACGACGTGGATTCAACGGTTCCGGAAATGGATGACCTGATCGATGACGAAGACGATGTGCCACCGGAGGATGTAGACCTGGATGACCGGGAGGATTGAATCCATTTGACGCTTGTATAGGACCTGTATTATTTATACGTGTCAATTAAAAGAAGGCTTTGAAAAACCTGAATTTTTGTTCAAGATCAAGACCAGAGGGATTTTAAAACCGCAGCATATTAGTCATATGTGAGGATTTTAAAATCCCGCTCCTCCTTTATCCCACGGAGCGATAGCGGAGTGATAACGCAGATATTGGGCAAAAAGACAGTTTTGCAAAGCCTTCTAAAAATGCATCTATTTTCCTTAACGATTCAATTAAATTTCTTACACTGCTGTCAAGCTTTGATTGCAGCTATTTTACAGCCTCCTGCGGCGGCTCACTTTTGTCAGTATAGCGATACAGAATCACCTTTCTTTTTAGCTTATTCTCCATCGGCGTAATCAAAAAACTTCAGGTCAAAGTCCACGTCTTTACGCGGCCGGTACGTCAAAGATCTCGGCAGTAGAAATTGAAGCAGGTAATCGCGTCCGCCGGCCTTGGCGTCGTTGCCACTCATATTGAACCCTCCGAAAGGCTGAGCGCCAACGAGTGAACCGGTGCAACCTCGGTTGATATACAGGTTGCCCACCTTATATTCGCGCAAAGCTTTTTTGATCTTTCTCGGGTCTTTCGAGTGATAAGCTCCGGTGAGCCCATATCGTGTGTCGTTGGCAATATCCATTGCATGACCGGTATTTTCAGCCTTAATAAAGGCTACAACCGGACCGAAGATCTCCTCCTGGGCAATACGGTCGTCCGGCGAGATATCCCTGAAAATTGTCGGCTGGATATAGAATCCTTTTTCCGGTGTCTCGGCACGCTCGCCTCCGGTCACCAGGGTTCCTTCTTTTTTCCCGATTTCAATGTATCCCATGATTTTGTCCACGGCTTTCTGATTGATGACCGGCCCCATCGGGTAGTTTTCTTTGGCGTTGCCTACCTGAACCTTCCGGGTACGCTCGGTTACCATATCCAGCAACTCATCGTAGATCTCTTTGTGAGCGATTACCCGTGAGCCGGCCGAACATTTTTGTCCCTGGTAGCCAAAGGCGGATTGCACAATGGAGTCTGCAGCATTGTCCAGGTCGGCATCCGAGTCTACTACGACTGCATTTTTACCTCCCATTTCGGCGACGATACGCTTTAAAAACTTCTGATCGTCTCCCGTCGGTTCTGCGGCAATTTGGTTCAGATGAAGTCCGACGTTCATGGAGCCGGTAAAGGAGATAAAACGGGTATTTTTATACCTGGCCAGGTTTTCACCTACTTCTATATCGCCTCCCGTCACATAATTGAAAACGCCTTTCGGCAGACCCACTTCATCTAATATTTCAGCAAGAAGATATCCCATTTTCGGGGTGTCCGGCGCCGGTTTTGCTACAACTGTATTTCCTGCTGCAACCGGGGCCATGGCCATTCCTGTGAAAATGGCAAAGGGAAAGTTCCACGGGGAGATGGTTACTCCGGCACCCATCGGCATATAGATGGTTTTGTTTTGGTCTCCTTTCGAGTCCATGACTCCCATCCCCTGGTCGAGCCGCAACGCCTCGTAAGCATAGTATTCGATAAAGTCGATGGCCTCACAGGTGTCGGCATCCGCCTCGGTGAAATTTTTTCCGGATTCACTAATCATCCAGGCGTTGATTTCAAGCCTTCGTTTACGGATTGCGTCCGCTGCCCTGAACAGGTAACGGGTTCTTTCCTCCGCAGAAACATACTGCCATGATTCAAATGCTTTCCAGGCATCCTCCATCGCTTCGATCGCCTGTTGTTTATCGGCCGACTGAAATTCACCGATCACTTCATGGGTATTGGAAGGATTGGTACTTTCGAATGTGCCATTTTTTCCTTTTACAAATTCGCCATTGATGTACAGGTCGTGCTCTTTCCCGAATTTTTTCCGTACCTGTTCAATCGCCTCTTTTTGTTTTTGGACAACAGATTGATCCTCAAAATCCAAATAGACTTCGTTTCTATATTTTTCAAGTGTTAAATCTCTCATAATTCCTCGATTTTAAAATTTGATATTGAAGCTTTATTCAGGATGGGTATGAAACATAACAAATAAGATGGGTTAAAGAAGATTATTTGGCCCGAAAAAAGCGCTACCATCTATTTTTTCCTCTTGTATCCGGATTTTAACAGAGAAAAATGGATTGATACCATCATAACCTTTATTTTAAAGCGATTTGTAACATGTTGAATTATATAATTTGAATTGAAAAGGAGATGAATTTTTATGGCTAAAACAAAAATCGGAATTAACGGGTTTGGACGGATTGGAAGACTGGTAACACGTTCTATCCTACAGTATCACAAAAATGACATTGAAGTGGTAGGTGTCAATGACTTGACGGATGCCAAGACCCTGGCACATCTATTTAAATACGATTCGGTTCACGGAACCTGGCCGGGAGACGTGAAGGTTCAAGGTAATGATATTCACATTGACGGAATGAAAATCCAGGTCAGTGCCGAGCGGGATCCTGCGAATTTGAAATGGGGCGAACTGGGTGCTGAAATTGTAGTCGAATCAACCGGGCTGTTCCGGGACGATAAGAGTGCCGGCAAGCATCTTCAGGCCGGAGCAAAGAAAGTGATTATCTCGGCTCCTGCAAAAGGAGATGTGAAGACGATTGTTCTGGGTGTCAATGATGATGAAATTGATGCGAATACTAAATTATTCTCGAATGCAAGTTGTACCACAAACTGTCTTGCGCCGATGGTAAAGGTTCTGGATGAAGCATTTGGAGTGGAACAGGGTTTTATGACAACCATTCATGCGTACACGGGCGATCAACAGATTGTTGACGGCCCACACAAGGATTTACGCAGAGCCCGGGCGGCTGCGAATAACATTGTGCCTACAACCACCGGTGCTGCAGTGGCTGTCGGGCTGGTTCTTCCTCACCTGGACGGAAAACTCGACGGCGGTGCCGTTCGCGTTCCGGTTCCGGATGGTTCTCTTACAGATTTTACGGCTGTTGTAAGTCGTGATGTAACTGAAAAGGAAGTCCTGGATGCATTTAAAAAGGCAGCCGGTGGAAATCTGAAAGGAATTCTCGAATATTCCGAAGAGGAGCTGGTTTCCAGTGATATCATCGGAAATCCACACTCCTGTATTTTCGACAGCGGTATGACGAAAGTCGATGGCAAAGTTGTAAAAATTATCGGCTGGTATGATAACGAAGCAGGTTACTCGGCACGAACGGCCGATTTGATCGCCAAACTGGCATAAGTGAATCAGGTCTGCCGCCTGGGGTGCCAAGGATCTTTATACAAGCTGTCACGGTCCGCCGAACGGCGGGCCGGGATTGCATTTTTGTTCAGGGTCGGTCAACTTATTTGAGTGCTTCAAAACTTTCGGATCTTTATAAGAGGGCTTTGCACAACCGGTCTTTTGCCCAATGCCTGCGTTATCACTGCGTGGGAATCGCTGCGCTCGGTGCGGTCGGTTGAAATCCTCACATATGGACTATATGCTGCGGTTTCAACCTCCCTCTGGCCTTGTCCTTGAACAAAATCCCTGGTTCTGCAAAGCCCTCTATAAAAGAAGATCTGAGTCCGCTTTGGGAGTTGATTTTTAAATGGGTAAGGATCCTTTTATTTTCCGATGGGGAAAGTCCGATGACTTCCGCACAGGAAACTTCGGGGCGTGGCGCAGCCCGGTAGCGCGCATCGTTCGGGACGATGAGGTCGCTGGTTCAAATCCAGTCGCCCCGACAGGAATCAATGAATGAAGCCTGGTACGAAACTGTGTATAAATGTTTCTCTGAAAGGAGTTGGTGAATACGGAATTGGTACGCGTTACGCTGCCAAAGCAATGCTTTGGCGGTTCAAATCCAGTCGCCCCGACCAAGCGGGCTTTTATTTATTAAATTACTTTTTAACTTTTATTTTTTTATTTTCTTCTCGTGGTGGATGCGGATTTAATATTCCATTAACAGAAACCGATAACTTTTGAAGAATGAATTTTATCGATCATCAACATATCACTCCTTTGTTCGCGGCGGCAGCGGCAGCAGCAGCGGGACAAGATCCCGGGTGAGGAAGGAGTGTGATGATTGTTGAGCTGAGTCTCTTCAAAAGCCTTTCTCGTTCGGGAAAGGCTTTTTTTTTGAAATGAATTTGAAGCAGGAAGGATCATTAACCCGTGAGACGATTTGGAGAAGGCCACGCGTTCATAATTTATATGATGAAGAACAGACTAGCCGACGGGAGTGTTTTTATCCATCGGCAGGCAAAGGCAACTTTGCAGGTATTGAATTCCGGTTTCGCACTACTAAGGAGTCCGACAGACTCCCTGGATCTTGAATTGTAAAAACCCATAACTGGCAACATAACGAAAGAAACAGATGGACTTATTTAATTTTCCGAGGATTAAAAAGCTTCCCCCTTATATTTTTTCGGTCACGGATGACCTGAAAAACCGGGCTTTGGAACAGGGCCGGGATATTATAGATATGAGTATGGGAAATCCGGACCAGCCAACCCCCAAACCGATTGTCAATAAACTGATTGAAGCAACGGCAGACAGCAGCAATCACAGGTACTCTGCCTCGAAGGGAATTTCAGAGCTGAGATCTGCGATAGCAAACTGGTACTCGGACCGTTATGATGTGAAACTGGATGCTGATTCGGAAACAGTGGTGACGATGGGTTCAAAGGAAGGGCTGGCCCATATGGTACTTGGAATCATTGATGAAGGGGATGTGGTACTTTGTCCGGATCCGGCTTACCCGATCCATGCCTATTCGGTGACTGTGGCAGGGGGAGATCTTAAAAGATTTCCTCTTCATCCGGGAGACGATTTTTTCGAAAATATGAA
>JBBDNC010000056.1:0-3052 GCA_040877875.1 Balneolaceae bacterium
ATAAACTGCGGTTCCGATCCGCCAGCCGGCGGACAGGCTTTGATATTGAACAAAACCCCTGGTTTTTCAAAGCCCTTTTATTTTTGATAATGAGGTCCGTAAAGAATTTTCACACCCCGTACGGATCCTGTCAATATACTAAAAACTCCGGGACTCAATCACTTTCTTCTTCTGATGAATCCTCCTCCTCTTCTTCGCCAACAAACATTTCATCTTCGGGATCTCCACCCGAACGCAAATATGCAATGAGGTCGCGCAACTCTTCAGCATTTAAAGAATTGATCAAGCCCGGTGGCATTGTGGAAACATCCGACTGCTCAACCGTCCGGACTTCATCTTTTGGTATGACGGTCGGCGGGGTATCCGGATCGCGGGTATAGATCTCCATTTCATCCCCCCGCTCAACGACCAGCCCGACGACCGTATCTCCATTGGTCAGCGTAACCCGGGAACTGCTGTATTGGTCGGAAATCAAGACATTCGGGTCAATAATTTTTTCCAATAATCCGTGTGTCGAAAACCGGCTCCCTACCGTACCGAGATCCGGTCCAATGTTCCCGCCAAAACCGTCAAAACGGTGGCAGGAAGCACAACCTGTAGCAAAGAATGCATTGCGTCCCTGTTCAAAATCACGATCACTCATTTCGCCGGACACGGTTTGAACCGCTTCATCCAAACTCCACTCACGTCCGGGCCCCTCGGGAGGGGTAATTTCAAAGTCAGGTTCCTGTTTCAGGCTCACACCGGTAATATCCGCCACCGCTTCGTGCTCGGATTCAGTCATCGTATTCAATGCATCATTGCGCATATCCGTTAGAAATCCGGAAAAACTCGCTCCGCCCATCCGGTCGGCTGCTTCATTGATAAAGGTGAAATATTCCCGGCGCTGTTCAATCGTCCAGCCGTCTCTCAAAGTACGAAGCATGAAAGCATAATTAAGTTCCCGGCTTGGCGGCGGGTTTTCTATCATTTCCTGGATCGTCCCGCCGTACCGTTCATTGCGGCTGAGGAGGTTTCCCCATTCCGGTGTTGCCGGTGGGGTTTCATTCTGCATCAGATCAAGGGCTTTGGCAAGGACTCTTGAATCCCGCAGGTACACCAAATTCCGGATGAGTTCCGTATTGACCCGGTCATCATCATTCGGCAGCATTTCCTGAAAAGTATCTGCAATTCGGGTCCGTTCTCCCGGATCCGGATCCCCCAATCGCATAAAGACCAGTGCCATGGCCCGGAGAAGGCCGAGTTGCTGATCCGGTTCCAAAGTAGCCGGCTCAAGCTCCAGCAAAGCCTCAATTGCATCTGACCGATAGTCCGATGAGCCGGTTCGTGCCAGCGCAACGATCGCCGTTATTCTGGTTTGCGGCCGGTAGTCCGTTAGAGCTTTTTCAGCCCATTGTTCAGTGGGTTGAGCTTCAATTGCAACCCGTGCAGCATGACGAATCAGTCGATCTTCGTTGTTTAGATAGGGCCATGCGTAATCCACAGCTTGCGGGCTTTGGCGGCCGTGAAATTCTTCCAGCCTGTGCCGAAGCTCACGTGCTTCCCGTGCATCAGGATTGTCTGTGACCTCTGCTGGAGCGACGGATTCGTCACCCCGATATATGACCCGGTATAGGTAAGAGTCCTGATTTCGTCCACCGGTTGTAAAATACAAGGCCCCGTCGTCTCCGATCACGGCACTCGTCAAAGGCAATGAATTGCCATATAGAAATTCTTCCGCTTCCGCCCGATAACCGGCACCTTCCGGGGTAAGATGGATGGCATAGATCGTCCCGAAAGTCCAATCCAGGGCATATAAAGCCCGTTGATAACGTGCGGGAAATTCGGCGCCATAGCCGAAAACAAGACCGGTAGGAGATCCCGGGCCGATATTCAATAATGGCGGCAGGCTGTCTTCAAAATATTCAGGCCATTTCCCGCTACCGCTGCGCCAACCGAAATCACTTCCGCTAACGGCATGTAACAGACGGGTGGGCCGGTACCACGGCATTCCCATATCCCACTCCATATCCGAATCATAGGCAAACAACTCCCCATGATGATTCAGGGCAATATCATAGGTATTGCGGTACCCCATACTGATGAGCTCCCAATTCGTAGCTTCCGGGTTTAGCCGTGCGATATATCCGCCCGGTGCAAAGATCCCCCGTGCATGTCCCCGTGCATCCCAGCGGCGAGGCAGCAGCAAATCTTCATCCCAGTTCGCCAAACGGCTGGATGTAAGTTCCACAAGGGGAGAATGATTACCCGCAACATAATATAACCCTTCACCGTCTTCGGTGTGGATCACGTTATGAACTCCGTGTTCTCCTCCGCCGTCAGACCCACCCATATATTCCATCACATTAAGCTGGTCATTTCCGTTGGAATCCCGCAGCCGGAACAATCCCCGTCCGTTTACATTGGCATACAGATGGTCGAATGCCCAGACCAGGCCTTGTGCACCGGAAATCGGCATAATCAACTCCTCTACATCCACTTCTGGATTGTCGGGGTCGCCTCCCACTTCAATTCGATACATCCCCTCACTTCCCTGGTCCGACGCAATCAGGCGTCCACGGTGATCCTTGTTCAGCATAACCCAGGACCCCTGACTCTGACGGGGGATTTCATATAACAACTGAACTTCAAAATCCGGCAGAACATGAATACTGTCCTGATCGGCTTCCTGGCTGGATTCCTCTTCCGTCGTATCCTGAAAGGCCTCAAGGACAAACAATTGTGCACCTTCCGAGACCTCTGAACTCAGAGTTATACTTTCATCGGATTGAGCAGGCGGAGAAGTATCCTCGCTCAGACCTTCCGTATCAGGTTGATTACGTATGATCTCCCAGGAAGGTGTCACCCGGGCATTCGTCAATGCCACGGACGTGTATGTATTCAATGGGTTCGATTGCCCCAAATGATTCGCCGTCCCCCATTTGGAAGTGGATGAGTGACAGGCCAGTAACAGACAGGAAACCGCACCGGTCAATAGTGCAATCTTGAAAGTATTAAAATCAGAATTGTATCCCATTACATTCTACCGTTCGTTTATTAATTGTTCAATATT
>JBBDNC010000056.1:3152-5570 GCA_040877875.1 Balneolaceae bacterium
GGGTAATATAACCTTGAAATTCCCGGCACCCCGAATTTTATTTTGAGTTTTTACCGAAGTTAGGAACCCTGATTTTTCTGACCTTTACGTCCTGTAGTGGTAAGACACTTCAGAAAGGCAAAAGTATGAGTGTAATCAGGAGATATCTATCCAATTCATTGATATCCGCCGGTAAGCGGAAAACAAATCCGGCAGACTCTTTAAACATCACAGACTTCTACGCCGTGCTTCAACGCCTCAAGAGGATCGTCCCACGTCGGGATAAATTCCTGCCCCACATACCCCTCATACCCTGTTTCAAGAATGGCTTCCATGATAGC
The DNA here is from genome assembly GCA_040877875.1 of Balneolaceae bacterium. Classification (GTDB taxonomy): domain Bacteria; phylum Bacteroidota; class Rhodothermia; order Balneolales; family Balneolaceae; genus JBBDNC01. The sequence continues at coordinate 3,473 of JBBDNC010000056.1, forward strand.
CGGCCAGTAGAGCTCCTGGGTTTCATCCAGTTCGTTCCTGCCCGGCACTCCGCCGGTATGATAATGGGCAAAATATTCGTGATAGTCGCGAAGGGTCTGGATCACATCCCCTTCCATAATCTGCATGTGATATATATCATACAGAAGTTTAAAACGGTCGGACCCGAGTCGGTCACACAGGTCCACACCTCTTTCCGTATAGTCCAGCAAATATCCCCGGTGATCGCGTTTACTGTTCAACAGTTCCATACACAGCGTGACATTATGTTTTTCTGCAAGGCTCAATATCCGCTTTACACCTGTTACACAGTTCCTCAATCCGGTTTCATCATCTATACCGTTGCGGTTACCGGAAAATAGAATGACAATATCATAGCCGGCTTCGGCAACCAAGGGAATCGATTCCGTATAATTTTCGACCAGTTCATCATGGTATTGTGGATCACAAAAACCTCTTCCGGTCCCCAGATCCCCGGCTCGCGGCATCGCACAATCCAGACCGTATTCCTTCAGCATTGGCCATTCGTCCGGCTCAACGATCTCGACAGACTCGATTCCGATCTCCACCGATGCCTGACACAATTTCTCCAGCGGGATATCATTATAGGGCCAACGACAGACCGAGTGCCTGACCCGGCCATTCAAATCGGACTTTTTTGTTTTCTTCTTCTCCGTTTTGAATGGTGAGGACAACCCGAGGGCAGCCGTTGAACCGGCCAGGGTTCCTATTTTCAAAAGGGCACTTCTGCGTGATATATTCATGATTTTTAGGTGTTTGAATGTCAGAATTATAGATCATGTAGCTGTTTCAGCTACCTGATGTTCGAGATGGCCAAAATTAAGTCAAATGCAGTTTTCCAGATTAACTCATGCTCAGGTCAGATAATACAAATAGTATTTTATTAAATATAACGGCTTGTTACTGAACTCGGAGAATAATATATAAAAAAGCCACCCCGACAACGAGTCAAGATGGCTTTTCAAACTTGTTCAATATAATTTGTCCGTATTAAACCAGGATCAACGACAAATGTCGAATCCCTGCCTTATACTATTCATCCATCAAACCTTCCAAACGCTCCATTAATTCAGAATGCTGTTGCAAACTGTAGAAAATCGCCTGGTAACGCTCTACATTCAGACCCCTATTTTCAATTTCCGAAACAATTTCTTTTTCAGCTTCCATCTGAATTTCCATTAGCTTCGGTTGAACAGCCTGGATCGTTTCTTCTTCATCCGAAGAGATGTCCATTTGATCCTGCATTTGAGGATTTTGCATAGCCATCATTACCTGGCGAAAACGGTCAAACGACATTCCCTCTTCTTCAACTACCTGCTCGATCTCTCCCTGTGCTTTTTGTTGGATAGGCTGAATATTATCGGATGTTTCAGCAAACCGAATCAGCTCTTCATCGCTGATTTCATCAGGAGACGGGACATCCGGCTGTTGTTGGGGTTGCTGGCCCTGAGTAAATGCCAATTGAGTTCCAACAAACAGCATCACCATAATGGTGAAGCATCTTTTCATATAATACATATAGTACCTATTTAAATTTGAATAAATGTAATTCTACAACCGTAAGTATAAATATTTATTGCATAAATATTTTCGAAATATCGGAATTATTTTTTAGGAATTTTCTTTAATAAAATACAGTAAATAGCTTGATTTACTAATCGCAGATAAATCCAAAAGTTAAGATGAAGTATTTAAAATTAATTTCGGCTTATTTTCTCGGTGCCATAATCATTTTAATGCTCTCCGGTTTTCATACGCTCACGGAAGCACCTGCTCTGGATTCAAACCAACCTGATACGACCCTATATGAACTGATTTCCATGACCGATCAACTATCCATCTTTCATGAAACCCTGCAAAATGCCGGGCTGGATGAAATGCTGCAGGAAGAGGGCCCTGTCACGGTTTTCCTGCCGGTAAACACGGCGTTTGAAAACCTGCCCGATGGCCTTCTCGAAGCATACCAGGAAGATGAAGTAGCCCTTGAAAATCTTCTTACCCATCATATGATCGAAGGGGAAGTACGTTCCGGAGACCTGCCGGAGGGCGAAACGGTTGAAATGATGAGTGGAGAAACAG
>JBBDNC010000057.1:0-29531 GCA_040877875.1 Balneolaceae bacterium
AATTACAGTAAACAGTGTATCAGTGTGTCAGTGGTTCATACGCCAGCCGGTGGAGGGACGATCTTCCCCTCTTGAGAGGGGACGGCCTTTCGCTTGCGAAAGGACCGGGGTGTGTTCGGAGGGAGGTTCGTGTTCGCCGTTCGATTCAAAAACATATTGAATGATCATTTGACAGTGAACCCCAAAATCTGCAACATATTTAACTGCTAACTTCAGCCGGCGGACAACTACAAACATCCGCCAACCGGCAGACAACTCCTAACTTTGTGAACAACGATTTTCCAATATTAAAAAACGACCTTCTGCTTCGCACACTGCGGGGGGAGGAAGTAGAACGCCCTCCCGTCTGGATGATGCGTCAGGCCGGACGTTATCTGCCTCAATACATGAAACTTCGCAAGAAGCATACGTTTTTCGAACGGGTGGAGACCCCTGAGCTGGCATGTGAAATTACTTTGCAGCCGATTGATGAACTCGAACCGGATGCAGCGATTCTATTTTCGGATATCCTGACCGTCCCCCAGGCTTTGGGGATCGATGTGCAGATGATCCCGGGCAAAGGCCCGGTCATGGGAAATCCGATTCGAACCACCGATGATGCTTTTGCCATATTTTCCGAACGGGTCCCTGAAAAACTTCATCATGTGATGGAGGCAATCACCCTCACACGAAAGGAACTCAACGGACGTGTGCCCCTGATCGGTTTTGCGGGAGCGCCCTGGACCCTTTTTTGTTATATGGTGCAAGGGGAAGGATCGAAAGACTTTAACCTGGCCAAATCTTTTATGTATCGGGAGCCGGAGGCTGCACGGCATGTAATGAAAGAGTTGACCCGTGCTACAATTGATTATCTTCAGGCCCAGGTGAAGGCCGGAGCACAGGTTGTCCAGATTTTTGATTCCTGGGCGGGATTGCTGAGTCCCGAGGATTTCAATGAATGGGCTTTGCCTCACTTGATGGAAATTAGTCAGTCGATCAAAGACGTACCTGTTATCCTGTTCGCCAAAGGTGCCTGGTATGCCCTGGAGCGGCTCAGTTTCAAAAGTAAGGCGGCTGCCCTTGGACTCGACTGGACGATTGCACCGGAGTATGCAAGGGAAAAAACGCGAAACGAAGTGACCCTTCAGGGTAATTTTGATCCGAGCCGTCTGCTGGCGCCTGTTCCTGAAATTGAACGACAGACCCGGCGAATGATCGACCGGTTTGGAACCCGGCGCTACATCGTAAACCTGGGACATGGAATTTTACCGCATGTGCCGGTGGATCATGCGAGAGCTTTTATCAATACCGTTAAAGAATACCATTTATAACAAAGTGCAGGGATTGTGCCATGTCTGACCCGGACCTGACAGTGAAAGAAAAATTTACCCGATACGTCTACGGGTTGCAGGATGACATCTGCAAGGTTATGGAAGAGGTGGATGGAAAAGCCCGGTTCAGGGATGATCATTGGAAACGTAAAGGGGGCGGGGGCGGACGAACCCGGGTCATCTCAAATGGAAGACTTTTTGAAAAAGGCGGAGTCAATGTTTCTGCTGTTCATGGGAATCTGCCGGACCCCGTTAAGGATCATTTTAATGTTAAGGACGGGTGGTTTTTCGCAACGGGAATTTCCTTGGTCATGCATCCTGAAAACCCGATGGTCCCTACTGTCCATGCCAATTTTCGCTATTTTGAACTTTATGAGGATGAATCGATGCAGGAGCCGGCAGACAACTGGTTTGGCGGCGGGGCCGATCTGACTCCCTATTATTTGTGGGATGAAGATGCGAACCATTTTCATCAGGTTCTCAAGGATGCCTGTGATCCTCATGGAGCGGATCTTTATCCCCGCTTTAAACAGGAGTGTGATGAGTATTTTTATAATTCACATCGGGAAGAAGCAAGGGGGGTCGGAGGACTGTTTTTTGACTATCTTCGTCCAAATGAAAATAGAACCGGAGACGACTGGTATAAGTTTGTTACGGATGTGGGATCTGATTTTCTGGACGCTTATGTGCCCATCGTTTTGAGGCGGAAGAAGGAACCCTATGATGCGGAGCAGCGCTATTGGCAGGAAATTCGCCGGGGCAGATATGTGGAGTTTAATTTGATTCATGACCGGGGGACACTTTTCGGATTGAAAACAGATGGACGGATCGAGTCTGTCCTGATGAGTCTTCCCCCGCAAGTACGCTGGGATTATGATATTCAGCCGAAAGCCGGCAGCCGCGAGGCCTATTTGGTAGAACGACTGAAAAATCCGGTCGACTGGGTGAATACGGAGGGCTGAGGATGGAACCGAACGTTTTTCCCCGAACCAATGATTACTATAAAAAATGACGAATGACATGAATTACACACCAGGATCCTATCCCTATATACGTGGACGGCGTTTACGGGCCAGTGAGAATATTCGCAGAATGGTGGCTGAACATCACCTGCAGCCGGCAGATTTTATCGTCCCTTTGTTTGTGATGGAAGGAAAGAATAAAAAAGTTGAGATCCCCTCCATGCCGGGCTATTTTCGTTATACGACAGACCTGTTATTAAAAGAAACAGAAGAGATTCAATCGCTGGGTCTCCCGGCAGTTTTGCTGTTCGCGAAAGTTCCGGAGGAGAAAAAAGACAATGAAGGAACCGAAGCATTCAACCCTGAAGGGTTAATGCAGCAGTCTGTCCGGTTGATAAAAAAAGAATTTCCGGAACTGGTGGTGATGACGGATGTGGCCCTGGATCCCTATTCCAGCTATGGCCATGATGGTATCGTAAAAGACGGTGACATCTTGAATGATGTGTCTGTCGGGTTACTTGCTAAAATGGCAGTAAGCCATGCCGAAGCCGGCGCCGATTTTATAGCCCCTTCGGATATGATGGACGGGAGAATTGGTGTGATGAGGCAATTCCTGGAAGAAGAGGGGTTCCCCCATACGGGAATCATGGCATATAGTGCCAAATATGCATCCGGATACTATGGCCCGTTCCGGGATGCTCTCGATTCGGCTCCCGGTTTTGGGGATAAAAAAACGTACCAGATGGACCCGTCAAACGTTAACGAGGCGGTTCGTGAGGCTGTTTTGGACGAAGAGGAAGGAGCGGATATTGTGATGGTAAAACCCGGCCTGCCCTACCTGGATGTGGTACGTGCGGTGAAAGAATCGGTAAACGTTCCTGTTTCGGTTTATAATGTTTCAGGGGAATACGCGATGATCAAGGCCGCTTCAGCCAACGGCTGGCTGGATGAAGAACAGGTGATGATGGAGGCTTTGATCGGGTTTAAACGGGCCGGGGCCGACCTGATAGCTTCCTATTTTGCAAAGGATGCGGCACGATTATTGTAACTTATGATTTGAAAATATTTTACATCTGCCGGCCGGCGGATACATTCATTTATAATACATAACAGACTAAAATCATGAAACGAGTAGGACTTTTTCTCTTGACAAATCTGGCGATTATTGTAGTAGCCGGAATTGTTATGAATTTACTGGGAGTCGGTTCATTTTTGAATGAATCCGGTACCCAGTTGAATCTTCAGGCTTTGTTGGTGTTCTGTTTTATTTTCGGGATGGCCGGTTCATTTATCTCCCTTCTTCTGTCAAAGAAGATGGCCAAATGGACAATGAAGCTGAAGATCATCGACCAGCCGAAGAATCAGCGTGAAGAGTGGCTGGTGCGGACGATTGGAGAACAGGCCCGCGAAGCCGGGATCGGCATGCCTGAAGTCGGTATATTTCCGGCCCAGCAGGCCAATGCGTTTGCGACCGGGTGGAACCGGAACAAGGCCCTGGTAGCGATCAGCGATGGGATGCTTCAGCGGTTTGACCAGGATGAAATCAAGGCGGTATTGGGCCATGAAGTCGGCCACGTAGCCAACGGGGACATGATTACCCTCGCCCTGATCCAGGGAGTTGTCAACACGTTTGTGATGTTCTTTGCCCGAATCATCGGGTTTACGGTCGACAAGGTGGTATTCCGAAATGAGCGGGGGTTGGGAATCGGTTATTTCATTGCAACAATTGTTGCCGAAATATGCCTGGCAATTCTTGCATCCACGATTGTTTTCTGGTTCTCCAGACGACGTGAATACCGTGCCGATGAAGCCGGTGCACGCCTGGGAAGCCGTCAGGGAATGATCCGGTCGTTGCAGCGCCTTAAAAGAGAAGTCGAACAACCCTCCCCTTTGCCGGAATCCATGAAGGCGTTCGGAATCACCGGGGGGAAGAGGTCAGGCTGGAAAAAATTGTTTATGACTCATCCGCCGCTCGACGAACGCATTGCAGCGTTGCAAAACCTGTCAGATTAACCATTCAAGACGATTTAAAATATGTTGTCAAAAAGCGAAGCTTTATTTGAACGTGCAAAAAAATTTATCCCCGGGGGTGTCAACTCACCGGCCCGCGCATTCAAATCGGTGGGGGGTACGCCTGTATTTGTGGAAAAAGCAAAAGGATCTGTCCTTACCGATGTGGACGGAAATGACTATATCGATTACGTGGGTTCCTGGGGACCGATGATTCTCGGGCATGCCCATCCGGCGGTTGTTAAAGCCGTGCAGGATGCGTCGTTCCATTCCACCTCGTTCGGAGCTCCCACTGAAATTGAAATCAGCATGGCGGAACGGGTTCAGGAAATGGTGCCCAATGTGCAGAAGGTGCGGATGGTGAACTCCGGCACGGAAGCGTGTATGAGTGCCATACGTGTAGCGAGGGGTTATACGGAGAAAGAGAAAGTCATCAAGTTTGAAGGGAACTATCACGGACACGGTGACTCGTTTTTGATCAAGGCGGGAAGCGGTGCCCTGACACTGGGCACCCCCAGCAGTCCGGGTGTGACCCGGGGTACCGCAAAGGATACGTTGATCGCCGACTATAATAACCTGGAGAGTGTCGAGAATCTTCTGAAGAAGAATAAGGATGAAGTGGCTGCGATCATCCTTGAACCGGTAGCGGGGAACATGGGATGTATCCCGCCCAAAGAAGGATTTCTCAAAGGGCTTCGTGAGTTATGCAGCCAATACGATGCCCTGTTGATTTTCGATGAAGTTATGACCGGATTTCGTTTGTCGAGGGGAGGTGCCCAGGAACGATATGACGAATGGGCGGATCTCGTCACATTCGGGAAAATTATCGGCGGCGGCCTCCCGGTGGGAGCTTTCGGCGGTCATCGCGAGATCATGGATGTGGTATCTCCTGACGGGCCGGTCTACCAGGCGGGCACTCTATCCGGAAATCCCCTGGCCATGCATGCGGGCTATGCACAGTTAAGTATCCTGGACAAGCATCCGGAGTACTATGTAGATTTGGAGGAAAAGAGCCAGTATCTAACGAAACGGCTCAGGGCAGTTTTCAACCAGCATGCAATTGACCATCAGATTAATCAGACCGGATCCATGTTCAGTATCTTTTTTACCGACACTTTTGTATCGGATTTCAACACGGCAAACAAAACGGATCAAAATTTCTTTCGCCTCTTCTTTCATGAAATGCTGAATCGCGGAATCTATATGCCTCCTTCTCCATTTGAAAGCTGGTTTTTGGCAACCACTCACACCTATGAAATGCTCGACCGGACGATTGCTGCTGCAGATGAGGCGTTGGGCGTGGTAAAATTGAAACTGGAGGATTAAATCACTGTGAGTTGTGATGTTCCAACCGGGCTGAACGAGGCCGTTATAACATGAATAATTCTGCTCTCGCGACTGTATTTCTTGTTGTGGTCATTGATTTGCTCGGCTTTGGAATAGTGTTGCCTTTGCTGCCCTTTTATGCCCAGGAATTTCAGGCCTCTCCCGTAACTATCGGCCTGCTTTATAGTGTGTATTCCATCATGCAACTGATCTTTTCACCTGTGTGGGGAAGCCTTTCGGATCGTATCGGGCGAAGGCCGATTATGCTTCTCAGTACGTTTGGGGCCGTGATCGCGTATATCATTTTTGGGCTGGCCGATACCCTGATGGTTCTGTTCCTCTCACGTATTGTTGCCGGGATCATGGGCGGCAATATTTCGACTGCTCAGGCTTATATAGCTGATGTGACGAGTACGGCAGACCGTGCAAAAGGAATGGGACTGATCGGTGCTGCATTCGGCATCGGGTTCGTTATCGGCCCGGCCACAGCTACTTTATTAATACACGACTCCTTTCACAGTTTTGTGTCGGGTATGGGATTTTCCGGTTTTGCCGAATGGATGAGCCTCAACAAATATGCACTTCCCGGTTTTTTTGCAGCCTTTCTCTCCTTTTGCAGCTTTTTAATGGTCTGGTTCAGGCTGGAAGAGACCGTTGATACCTCTGTGAAGAAACCGGGGATGGGTACAGGCAGGCGGCCCAGTGTGTTTTCACCGGAATTCTGGCGGCGATTATCCGAACAGCGTGGCAGAAACGCCAGGGGTTTTCTGATCCCCCTGGTCGTCGGATTTTTTCTCCTCTCGTTCGGTGAATCGAGTTTGTATAGTGCTTTTCCCCTATTTGCCGAAGCGGAGTTGTCGATGTCTGCCGAACAAGTGGGAATCCAGTTTTTCTACATCGGGATCATCGTCGTGATCGTTCAGGGATTTTTGATTAAACCGCTGACCAACCGTTTTAAGGAAGAACATCTTTTTGTTACAGGGAATTTTCTGATGGTCCTGGGGCTGGGTATGATACCGCTTGCCCATTCCATGTCGACTCTCGCTCTTTTCCTCGGCCTGATGGCATTGGGGAAAAGCCTGAATACCCCGACGATTACCAGTCTGATTTCCCAGGAAGCTGAAGAGGAACATGTAGGAGCCGTCATGGGAACTGCCCAGGGATTATCCGGCCTGGGGCGGGCGATCGGCCCGACCTGGGGCGGGGCTTTGTTTTCGGTCTATTTCGCTCTCCCGTTTGTCGCAACAGCTCTCGTCGTAGCCGCTACCCTCTGGATCGGATGGCAACTGAGCCGGGCGCCGGTAAAATAATCGGCACCCCGGTTTAACGTTTAGTCTTCGACCTTTGTTTCCCCCTGGCCCATGAGTCGTCTGCCTTCGTCTGATTTACTGAGAAAAAGCTGACATTTGGCTCTATCGCGCATTTTACTTTGGTAAATACCCTCCATTCGCCTTTAAAGAATGCGAAATCTTCCTCAGCGATGACATTCATCTCTATTTACCCAGGCCCGGCAAACTCCCCAACGGTGAGTTTACTTTTTTTTGGAAAGCGATTTCAGTTTTTCCCGGTCTTTTTTAGTTAAATTTTTTACAACAAGCTGATAGGAGTCGCTCGTCCACTCCCTGATCTTCTCGTCCGGAAGGTTTCCGGCCGTGCTTACGGTATTCCAGTGTTTTTTGTTCATGTGATAACCCGGATTTACAAGATTCGGGTATTCTTCCCTCAGAAACACAGCTTTTGTGGGGTCACACTTGAGATTTACACTTTTGAACTCATCGACGTTACAAAGAGCAAACATCTTGCCCATTACCTTAAACACCAGGGTTTTTTCGTCGAATGGGAACTCCTCGGTAACTCCCGGAAAGGAAATACAAAAATTGCGGTATTCGAGAATATCCATTTAGGGAAATGTATTGGAAAGGTAAGGTTGTTAATGGATGCTCCGGTTCTATTATAAGTTCACTTTATAAGTTCCTTTGAATTTGCGGTCAAGCTCCCGGCGTACATCTTTTTCTTTGATATCTTCCCGTTTGTCATACTTTTTCTTCCCGCTGGCGATTCCCATCAGGACCTTGGCATATCCGTTTTTGAAGTAAAGTTTCAGGGGCACAAATGTCTTTCCTTTTTGAGTGATCGCTTTTTCAATTTCCCGAATCTCTCTTTTTTGAAGGAGAAGTTTTCGTTCCCGCCGTTCGTCATGATTTTGATAGGAGCTGTGTTCATACGGCTTGATATACATATTTTTCAACCAGACTTCCCCGTTTTTGAGATAGGCAAATGCCTCATTCAGGCTGACTTTCCCATTACGAATGGATTTTACTTCGGTGCCCCGTAAGACCAAACCTGCTTCGTAGGTTTCTTCTATACTATACTCGTGACGAGCTTTTCTATTCTGTATTTTCGGCGGGCCGCTTTTTTCTTTTTTACTCATTTTAATACTCTGTTTTAGCCTGGAGCCGGGTAGTTGAACCCTACTTCCTTCAGATCTTCAAGCACATCCTCTTCCGGTCCCCGGTCCGGCATGGTTTCGTAGACTCCCATGATTTGATCGATCCGGGTGCGGGCAACCTCATTGTCGGGGTTGATTCGCAGCACTTCGGCAAATTGTCGTAAAGCTTCATTCATACGTGTACGCATTTCTCCTTCATCAAAGGTATTCATGTTGTAAAGGCCGTAATTCAGGTGTGTTTTCTCTTTCAAACGCTGAATATCCGGCCCCTCGGGGCCCTGCTCGTCTAACAGGGCCAAAGCCTCCTGATACCGGTCGTCTTCGATCAGAAAGTCAATCTTTTCCGAAACACTATTCTGTTCGGGTTCTTGTTCGGAACAGGAGACGGTGAATGCAATAATAAACAGGATGAAAAGAGTTCGAGCCATAGGATTTATTAAAGGATATTACGAATACGGATTCATATTATTTTTAGTTCAGATAAACCGAGGTCAGTTTAGGAAATAAATCGGATTAGGGCTTATACAGAGGATGAATATTCCCATGCTGCACCACCCGAGCACTTTCCGAACCGGCGATAACGGCTGTTCGTAGAGAGCAGGTGGATGTTCCAGTCCTACAAAGTAAGTAAGGAAAAAAGACCAGACAACCCAGATCATAGATCCGGTCTGTTCCAAACCGCTTCCGCTCATGAATACATAGGTTACGGAAAGAAGCAGGGAGGCTGTCCAGGCGGGGGCCACCCATTGGAATTCGTTATGATAGGCTTTTTTCATCAAGTACAGGAGTACGAGAGCCCAGATCGTGATGGACATAGAAGAGCTAAGCCCCGGCATCCATTCCATGAGGGATGTGTGCATAAACGGAATCGCCTCCATTCCGGCAAGGCCCGTGAGGAAGCAGAAAAAGAACCGTGCGACGATTCGGTGTTTGCGAAATCCGATCAGGGAGTAGAGAATGTGTCCGCCGTCCAGTTGGCCCACCGGCATCAGATTCAGTGCGGTAAAAAAGAGTCCGAGCCAGCCTGCAAAAAGAAATGGGTAATGGTACATTTCCCACATCGGGGGCACATGATCAAAAAAGCCGGCCAGGAAATCATAGAGCAGGGTGTTGCCAAGGACCATCAACATTCCTTCACTTCCCCCGGCCGGGTTGTCCGGGTAAGCCCCGAATTGATTCACATAGGCGATGACATCCTCATGGCCGCTGAAATTCATAATAAATTCAGGGCCTGGCAGGGTGGCAAATCCGTAGAGAAGGGTAACCATTGAAACAACAAAGCCGGCAATCGGCCCTGCGATGCCGATATCGAACAGCTTCCTGGTTTCGTTAATTTTTTCCTTGATCCGGATAACGGCTCCGAGGGTACCGATGCCGGCTGGGATCGGGATGAAATAGGGAAGAGTTACCTTTACCCTGTGATGGATTGCAGCAAAATAATGTCCGAATTCGTGGGAACCCAAAAACAGGAGAAAGATAGTTGCAAACAGAACTCCTTCAGGGAGCATATCCGTATATTGGTCGATACCGGCGGATTGGCCTACCCACAATATTCCGGTAAACGTAACACAGATAAATGTAAGAACAAATAGCAGCAGGTGCTTCAAAGTGGTTTTCATGTCCGGACGGTTGAAGGTTTCCGCCTGCTGATGGGGTGCCTGGTTTTCGGGGGTAGAAAGTTCGGGAAAAGACAATGAATATGGATCTGAAGGTTAATTTTTGCGTAGAATCGGAAGAGTCATGCAGCGTGCGCCACCACGGCCACGGCATAATTCATTCCCCTGAAACGTGATGGCCATTTTTCCTTCCGATTCCGGATAAAAGGGTTTGTCCCCGTACTCTTCGATAAATTCATACTGATTCATATATCTGTAACCGTGTTCAATTAAACTGTTGAAAGTTTTTGTGTTGCGTTCATAGCCAAGAATCACACCCGGAGCCAGGGCAAAAACATTGGCGCCGTCCGTCCACTGTTCGCGAAACTGATTTGTTCGATCTTCCCCGCCACACCGGATAAACGTTATCGGATATCCCAGGAGTTCCTCAAGGGTTCCCTTCAGTGTGGGTTCGGAACGGGTGATGATTTGATCTCCGTCACTGCTTAAAACAACGACGTTATGGGTAAGTTCCTCTATATCAGGAGAAAAAACGATACATTCATCTTTATTGGCAAAAGTAAAGATTGTGTCCAGATGCATGGATGAGCGTTTTTTCGGGATATCTACTGCAACGATATGCTCTACTCCACCGGACAACAGAGTTTCCGTGACTGCCATCAACCCTGTAAAAGAGGTCCGTTCGCTCATTCCGATTAATACCACTTTTTCTGAAGCCACAATCACATCCCCCCCTTCAAGGGTTTGGCTGCCGTGGATTCTGAGCGTCTTCGTATGCGAATCACCGAAAACCGGGTGGTATGAAACAACGGTATCCATCAGAAGGAATTCACGCATACGTGCTTTTTTTGCAGCCCGGGAAAGAATAATTTGGTTTCCGACCACGGCGGCAAGATCACGTGTAAAAAGAAGATTGGGTGTGGGAGGCAGAGTAAATGCTTTTGCTGAAGTGCCGGATCCCTCGATGATAAATTCAATGAGTTTTTCCGGCGGGAAGTCCATCAATTCATTTTCAAGAACATGAAGATTTTGATGGGGAAGTTCATGAATCAGGCGGTCGATAAAGTATGACCGGGCATCCGGATCAGACATCGTTTCGACTGCGAGGTCCCTTATTTCGAGGATTTCGCCGTCTTCGGGCATGGCGGCCTGTAAAACTTTTTGCATATCCCGGTGTTCCATTCGTGCATCCTCCTCGAAGATGATGTCATCGAATAGCAGCTCGTCTTTCATTTCAGGGTTCACCAGCGAAACTTCACGTCCCGGTGTGTGAACAATAACTTTCTTCAGATGACCGGTTTCGGAATGGATCCCGATATTCATGTGGAAATTTTTAATCAGGTTTGACTGGCAGTCAATATACGTTTTCTGTTTTATATTGTAAGGAGCTTTTGATTCGTTCGGTCTAATGTTCCAAAATTTCAAAAAGAATCCTTTATCTCTGTCGTTATATTCGTAGTTTCATCTGGCAACGAGGCGTTGCTTTTGAAGTGTTTGCGAAGACGGGCATCGGTAAAAATGTATTGTGTGAGATGAATGGCTGATAAAAATGAAATAGAATCCCTGTTGTATTTACTGGAAGACCCTGACCCCGAAGTTCAAATCGGTGTTCAGAACCGGTTCATGGAATTGGGGGAAAATGCCGTGCCGTTGCTTGACCAATTTCGAAGCTCTGCGGAAGATATCAGTGAAAGGGATACGATTAACGATATCATTCATTCCATAACCTTTGACACCCTTTATGAAGATTTTTCCGATTTACTGGATCAGGGGTTATCCAGCCGAAAATCTCTTGAAAAAGCTGTTCTCATGCTTACCCGGTTTGGCAATCCCACTCTTCGAACAGAAGAATACAGGAGAAAGCTTGATAAATTTTCAGAACAGGCACATAGCGATGTTGTTTACCAGCTTTCGGGCCGAAAAAAGATGCATACACTACTGCAGTTTGTCTTCCGGGACTTGCGATTCAGTGGGGACCAAAAAGATTACCATAATCCGGATAATGCATTTCTGGACAAGGTGATCGATCGGCGAAAAGGGTTGCCGATTTCTTTAAGCCTGATTGTAATCTTTTTGTCACGCAGGCTGGATCTTCCGTTTTACGGAGTCAACATGCCCATTCATTTTATGCTGGTTTATGAAGGAGAGAAAGAAAATATTCTGATCGATCCGTTCGACGGAGGAACGGTCGTTACCTACGATCAATGTCACCATTTTTTGAAAAAGAATGGAGTAAAGCCCCGGCCGGCTCACTTTGAACGGGCCGGTGAGGCGGAAATTCTGCATCGGGTTATTCGCAACCTCATGCACAGTTATTCCAAATCCGGCAAGGTAACCAGGGTAAAGGAATTACAGGAATTACTCCATCTCGCGGAATTAAAAGGATAAGGTTAGAATCCTGACGCTGTTGATGCTGATCCCGGTTCCCGGCTTTTGGAAATTCTTAAGCTTTTCTCCTTTGTGAGGTCCAAATCCTGCATTTCAGCAGTATATCAGGCTAAGTCAGACAGACTCCTAAAATTTGATTTCGAAAACTTCTTCGTTGACGGAGAAGTAATCCGGATCCAACTGGTTGGCAAGCGCATAAAATGATTTGGCTTCTCCTTCATTTCCATCCATCCGGTGGACATCCCCCGTTAATTTATAGAGTTCCGGGTGACACGGATATTTTTTCATCAAACGGTTGAGTAAAGTCACGGCTTTTTCGCCTTCTTTTTCTGCTACGGCAATGCGGAGCCTGTACAAATCGAAGAAAGAATCATCGTTTTTTTCAGCCCGCTTGATATAGTGACGGCATCTGGAATAAATATTTCGCTTGTAGTAATAACGAATGAATGATTTCAGCAGGGGAACAGGCAGAGAGAGGTCGTCCAGACGATTTTCAAGGGTTCGTAAAAACTCACGCTGGTCAGCTATTAATAAAATGGCTACAAGCTTGAAAAGAAAATCTTCCTCCCATTCGTTTTGCAGAATTTCTGTACGGGTTTCGTCCGACAAAAGCCCGGTCACCTGTTGAAGCCAGTCACCTGTCGGATGTAAAGGGTTTTTAGGCAGTTCCATTTTCATAAGAGAATCGATGGGATTGGAGGGATCCGGTTCACTTATTTCCTGTACTCCCTTCCACTTATTCATATAGATTTCCGCATTCCTCCATTCCAGGTCAGGCTCGATATAGAGGCCCATCCCTTCTGTTGTCAGCCGGTGCCGGTGGCCGGCTTGTGCACGGGTTGCGATGGCTGAATAATATCCTTTCTGAGCCAATTGATTACACAAGTCCATATCCTCATAAAAAGCAGGGCCATAGGAGTCATCAAATGAAACGCCGGTTGATTTTCGCAGCATCATGCAACTGCTGTCAATGCTGTCAACTTTAATAAAATCCTGGTCCGGATCCTCTTCACGATCCTCCAAATATTCCGCTGTCTGTTCGGGTTGATCGCAACGGTCCAGCACGGGACCGAGAACCCCGATGTATTTGTTTTCCTCCATAATTCGGAGCATTTCCGGGATGCAATCATTTTCCGGAACCAGGTCATTGTGCATGATCAAAACAAACTCCCCTTTCGATTCCTCAAGTCCCTGATTCACCGACGGACCGAATCCGCGGTTTTGTTTATTCGTGATCACATGAATGTTTAGCAGGTTATCATTTTCCAGTTGTCGAAGGTAATCGAAGGTGTCATCGATACTGGCATTATCGATCACGATTAATTCCATCTGATGAGGGTCACAGGTCTCCGATAAACGAACCACAGCTTTTTCCAGGGCGGGTTTACCGTCACCCGTAGTGGGGATAACGATGCTTAAAATACAATCATCGGGTGTGAAGGGGCCATCTGAATCTGCTCCGGTTTGTGATTCGGGCCGGGAGCCGGGACCGGATTTATTCTCCGGGCCGGAGGCCGGGACCGAAATTGAAAACAGATCGGCCTGGCTTTGAGAGGGGGCTTGTGTGGAGCCCCCTGTTTTTTGAAGTGAGTGTTTAAGTTCTGCTGCTTCAACATGCCGGCGTAGCTTTTCGAGAAGAAATATTTTAAGCCGTATGGCTTCTTCATGATCGGGATGATGTTTCAAATACTTAGAGATCATATCCAGTGCTTTACGGGGATCCTTTTCCTTGAGTTCACGTACCCATTCAATCTCATCCTGTGGCTCCGGTTGGACGGGTGACTGTTGCACTTCGAGTGAATCAAGCTTGTTCAGAACCGAAGATCGAATACCGAGATCTGTAGCGGATCGCAAAAAGCAAAGAAGAAGCTCTTGTTTTGTATGGAAATCAGCAGGAGGGGTCTCCCGGCGCGGGACAACGAAAAACGCATCCGTTGAATGGCAGGATCTGTTTTGGGTCAAACGGATTGCCAGCTCACAACCTATATACTGATGCATATTCGGCTGGAAATACAATTGATCGGAGGGAATTGCAGAACGGTTCCAGACAAACCGGCTGTCGTCCGGAAGAAAACCCTCGTCAGCCGCCTCCATCCATCTGTCCACGTCTTCCGGTCCGGGCAGGGTACAGTCCAGCGTCCAAAAAGCTGCCGGATCGGCGGATATTCTTTTAACCGCTTCCGTGAGCAGCTCTTCATTGAGCCGGTCAGCCCGCAGGGGAGCCCAGATCAGAGATCCCTGGGAATGGAGCAAGGCTTCATTCAGGCAGACACTTCGTCCCTGGCTTTTTGGATGGTCGAACAAAAAGGATCGTTGATGTGGATAGGTTTTAAAAAGTTCTTCGATGGATCGGGTTACCGGGCTGTCGGCCGCATCATTGACGACAATGATTTCAAGAGAAGGGGACTGAAATGTCAGAAGAGATTCAAGTAACTGCTCAAGATAGGCAGGTTGAGTGTGCGTGGTTAAAAGAACAGAAAGCAAGGGGGTAGATGCCATGCCGGTTTACCTGTTTTTGACAAATATACGGTACGATTCGCATAGAGAAAAGCGAAGAGCGCAACCGTCCGTTCCCATTGTCCGGGAATGGGAACGGCTGTTGCAATTTTGTGTTTCATAATGCCGGGGATCTAAAAAACTTTAGCCCTGTAGTTTTTTAACCCATAATTCAAATACTTAAATCTTCTACCTGAAGGAAGTTTTACCCGGCTTCGGCACATCACTCACGTGTAGATGGTAGTCCATACTGTAAGGCTCGGGAGTAAGTTTTTCATCAGAGTTCAGGGCTTCTTCCCACGTAATCCTTTTCCCTGTATAGGCAGCCATCCGGCCCATTATGGCGAGCATGGTACTTTTTGCCATGAAATACCCGTCGTTGATAAACTCACCCTTGCGAATGGACGCGAAGAGTTCGTCATGTTCGGTTTGATACATATTGTTTGATTCCCCTTCATAATTCCATTCCCTGCCGTTATCGATTCTGTGAATATCCCGGGTTACATCGGCGATTCCTCTTCCCTTGCTGCCGGACATCTCTACTTTATAGCTGTTTTCACAATTGTCCTGCTGCCGGCTGAAATGAAATCCCTTGGCCCCATTCTCGTATTCGTATGTAATGGCAAAGTGATCGTAGATATGGCCGAATTGTTCATCTGTTCTTACTTGTCTGCCTCCGGTACCGATAACACTGACCGGGAGCCTGTCATTCATCGCCCATGCCATCATATCGATACTATGTACAGCCTGTTCAACGATATGATCGCCTGAAAGCCAATTGTAATAGAGCCAGTTGCGAAGCTGGTATTCAGATTCACTCCAGTGCGGTTCTCTTGGATGCGACCATAATTCTCCGGTATAATAGGTATTGTAGAGGGTGTGGATATCCCCGATGGATCCGTCCAGAATACGATTGAAGATGGCCCTTTTCGGTTCATGATACCGCCAGCAAAAACCTGAGACGAGCGAGATGTTTTTCTCCTTTGACTTTTTGACAGACCTCAAAACTTTGCGAATCCCGGGGGCATCTACCGCAACAGGTTTTTCGCAAAAAATGTGGATTCCCTTATCGACTGCCGCCTCCAGATGTTGGGGGCGAAAACCCGGGGGAGTGGCAAGAATCACCACGTCGACCCCCGAATCGATGACGTCCCGGTATGCGTCGAAACCTAAAAACCGGTGGTCTTCCGGTACTGTGGCTTTCTCTCCGTGGACTCGTTGGAGGTTGTCCAGCGACTCTTTCATTTTATCCGGAAAAATATCACCTGCTGCGTGAAGCACCACATTGGGGTCGGCGTTCAAAGCCTGGTTGGCAGCGCCGGTTCCGCGTCCGCCGCAACCGATCAGTCCTACCTTTAATGTATCACTGTTTATGCCCGGAAATGAGGCCCGCGAAGCACGGGCCGTTAAGGGAAGCATGCTGCCTGCTACGGCCATACCTGTTACTTTCAGGAATTCACGTCTGTTCTGGTTCTTCATCTTACAAATACTTACTTATAGATTGGGTTTGGCATGTTTTATGATTCAACTAAATATATAATCAATTTTGCAGGGATTATCCATCACTTAATGAGGAACTCAGATGTCTGGAAACATTTATTTTCGGAAGCTGGATCGGGGTCCTCCATTGAGTTCCCGTAACGATTCAAATAGTTCGTTACTGATCTGTTTTAACCCGTTGATATTGTTAAGTACAAGGAGATCAAGCATTCGTTTGGCACTGTTATGGATCAATCGCATATACCTTTCTGGGGTTCACCAGTTGTTTCCGGAGAGAGTAGCTGAATTTGGGTACAAAATGGAACAGGTAGGATTCTTCAAGATGAGAGTCGATTTCTAGGTCTCCAGTGTTACGACAACGGTATTAATCACATTTATCGCCGTGTTAATCCGAATTTGGGATGTCGACGATGATGTCGGATGACAAGTATTCTGATATGTTCAGATTTGGTTACACGGTAGAGGATCGAGTAGGGAAACCGGTGAATCAGGTGTCGCCGAATCTCATATTTAACAGAAGAATATTGATAGGGATTTTTGACAATACGTTCAATTGCACTGTACACTTCTGCACGTAATTCATCCCCAAGCCCATTACGGCGGTTATTGTAAAATTCGATGGCTTCGTTCAGATCAAATGCAGCAAGAGGGTGATATTCAAGAATCACCTGTTTTTACTACCGGTCAGTTTTTGAAACTGGGCATGACTCATTGATTTAACTGAACCTGATTCTATTTCATTGTCACGTTTTAATGCAAGATCAACTCCCTCAGGGTCGAACGTATAGTCTGTGACAAATGCCGTGTCAGCTTCAAGACTCTCCCATGCTGTAACCGCCAGTTGCTCTCGTTCAGCCGGTGGCAAGTCGAGAATTTTTTTTTCAAGTTTCGTTTTATCCATTGTGGGTAGGATATCTCTTCATTTTATTAGTTCATATTCTAAAATAATAAACGACGGTGTTTGTACCAAGAAAGACTTCTAATAATAACCCGGAGTAACGTAGAATAGTTGCTCGATTTTGCACTCGATTCTCTACGATCCCGCACGAACCTGCTTGTCCCGATGAGCCTGTTGGGACGACGTCTCTTGGTTCTACCTTTCAGCTTCAGTTACCCAGTCCAGGTAGTTATTCCGGTTGATGACAGTATAGGGTGCATCGGGGTAGGCTTTTGCAAATGCGGCCGGGGCTTTGCCTGTCTTTTTCTGCCACTTGCATTCCAGCGCCTCCATTTGCTGCATACTGTTGATTTCAATGAGATCTATCTCCTGTCCCGTCAACCGGTAATATCCCCGTACCGAAAACAGTTCACCAGGTGGTCGTTAACCATTCCGGTCGCCTGCATATGGGCGTAACAGATCGTTGAGCCTATAAATTTAAAGCCGTCCCTTTTTAACTGTTTGCTCATCCGGTCGGATTGTTCTGTTTTGGCAGGAATTTCGTCGAGTAATTTAAAACGGTTCATAATAGGTTTCCCGTCCGTAAACTGCCACATATAGTCACTGAAACTGCGCCTCGACTCCACGATCTTCAGAAATGCCCGGGCGTTGGTAACCGTGGATTTAACTTTTAAGCGGTTACGGATGATGGCCGGGTTTTGCAACAGCGATTCGATTTTCTCCTCATCGTACAGGGCTATTTTTTCCGGGTCAAATTCGTCGAAGGCCTCCCGGTATCCCTCCCGTTTTTTCAATACAGTGGCCCAGCTTAACCCCGCCTGGGCTCCTTCCAGGATCAGCATTTCAAACTGGTGGAGGTCGTCGTACGAGGGGACCCCCCACTCCGTGTCGTGGTACCGGATGTATTCGGGAAACCCGAGACACCAGGAACAGCGGTTCGTGTTATCAGTCATGGATATGTATCCGGCTTACAATTGTTGTTTACGAAACTTCCGGGCCAGGTAAACCTGGAATAATAGCTCCGTACAAGTGAGAAAACAGACTCTTCCAACTCAAGGATCTTTTTTCCTGTACATAAATTTGAGACCTGACCAGTCATCATCCACGGCACTTCCCGGATCCTGAGAATCCAATTATTGCTCTGTTTATACGAGAGCAGTAACTTCAGGCTTTCCGGAATATATTATTTTCTTGTTAATAAAGGAGGAAAAGCAAAATGGATCTTCGTTATCCGATTGGAAAATTTTCATTCGAAGGATCACTCACGCCTGCTGAACGAGAGGAGGCCATCGATCAAATCGAAAACGTACCGGCAGGCCTTCGGGAAGCTGTGAAGGGGTTGTCGGACAAGCAGCTCGATACTCCCTACCGGCCGGAAGGATGGACGCTGAGGCAGGTTGTCCATCATCTGCCGGACAGTCATATGAATGCCTATATCCGCTTCAGGCTTGGACTCACCGAGGAGGAACCGACCATCAAACCCTATTATGAGGACAGGTGGGCGGAGCTGACGGATGCCCGTTCTGCAGATATTGATATTTCCCTGAATCTTCTGGAGTCTCTGCACCAAAGGTGGGTTCTGCTTCTCAGGTCAATGAGTGAGGAAGATTGCATGCGCAAAGTCAACCATCCGGAGCAGGGAATTGTACCGCTCGACAAATTTATCAGTTTATATGCGTGGCACGGCCGCCATCACATTGCCCATATTATCTCGCTGCGTGACAGGATGAATTGGTAGGTTGGCTTTCTCTTCTATCAACTACCTGGAGGATACGGTGTGTACCCTGTTTCTTATGATTTCAAACAGATTGCGTGACAAGAGGGAAAATTGAATTTTTAGGCGGGTTCCCCGTTAATAAAAAAAGCGCCCCGGCGAGAACCGGGACGCTTCACAGGAAACAAAACTGAACTTTTGCCGAGATGCAAAAGTCAGCTCGTTTTCGGAACAGAACATCAAATTTGCCTGCTTTACTTATAATCCGAATCCGAAGACAAAGAACAGAGTCTCGTTATAGGGATTTGTGGTTACGGAAGCGGATAGGTCAATGGATAATAATTCCGAGACCTGAACTTCCCTGCTTGTACCAAACCCGAGGTTGATGACGCCGGCGCCGGTCGTGCCGTACGTAGCGGATTCAGACGGCGTAAAGCCCATAACCAGGTCTAACGGACCGGTATCATAGCCGAGTTCGATGTATACGGAGTTGTCGTCATCGTTGGTTACGAACATTCCGGCGAAGATGCTGACCGGGAATGAATCGGGCCCTCCATATCCGATGCCTGTTTCAACGAAATGCACATCCGATTCGGAGAAATATCCCGGCCCAACTGGAAAGCTGTAGTCGGTCAGTACCAGATCGAATGCACCGGCATTTCCGGCATCAATGGTATAGGAGGCATACCAGTCGACTTCCGTTCCGTCCGGGTTGCCGGTTGTTGCAAAAGCCGCCCAGGTACCGATTGCGAAATTGCCCGCTGTAATACTGATGTCCGGCTGGATACTGGGTGAATTACCAAAATCAGCACCTCGCCAGACGTACCGGCTCATGATATCTACTCCCAGATCTACCTGGGCTTTGATTTCTGTTGTTGTAAAAAATAGGGCTACGGTAGAGAGTATGAGTACTTTTATGTTGAAATATTTGTATTTCATGCTACAGTCGTTTTTAATTTTGGTGATTGGTTGGGAAAAATGATTGAATGAACCGGTCGAATTCAAAAGAAATCAGAAGCAAGGAATGAAAAGAGCAGAGGGAGAATCATCCGCCCTTTCCGAATTCCTTGTGACCTCCTGATGATTGTTAGCTATTTTTGGGAGGATGAAGAAGCAGGTGTCAGGACACTTTCGATACCGGCAAAGTAAGGATAAGCGATGTTGCCATGCTCTGACATATCCAGGCCGTCTCCTTCAACCTGACTGGAAACTCGAACCCCCATGACTGCCTTGATCAGGCCGAATACCACGAGTGTGAAGGTAAATGTAGCAGCCAGTATCGCGGTAGTTCCTAACAGTTGAGTCCAGAAGCTTGCACCGGAGTAAAAGATGCCGACGGCAACGGTTCCCCAGACTCCGCAAACACCGTGGACTGAAATAGCTCCTACCGGATCGTCGATTTTCAGTTTATCGAAGAAGGTGATGGCAAAAACTACAAGCACACCAGCTACGGCTCCGACAACGACTGCACCCAGCGGAGAGATGACATCTGCTCCGGCCGTAATCCCGACCAGCCCGGCAAGAATTCCATTCAGCGCCATGGGAGCATCCAGATGCTTCATGATCATTTGGGTAACCACCATAGATGCCAGGGCTCCAGAGGCGGCCGCCAGGGCTGTTGTGACAAAGACATAAGATACACCGGCAGGATCGGCACTTAATACGGATCCGCCATTGAATCCAAACCAACCAAACCAGAGTAAAAATACCCCGACAGTTGCAAGAGGAATACTGTGGCCCGGAATCGTATTAATTTCTCCGTCTTCATATTTTCCTCTTCGGGCTCCGAGAAGAAGCACGCATGCCAGTCCGGCGGCGCCTCCTACTCCGTGGACGAGGGTGGATCCGGCGAAGTCATAAAAGCCGATAGCGTCTAACCAGCCACCGCCCCATACCCAGCTTCCGGTAATCGGATAACTGATGGAAACGAGCAGAACCCCAAAAATCATGAATGCCGAGAGTTTAATCCTTCCGGTTACACAACCTGAAACGATCGTTGCGGCGGTTGCGGCAAACATAGCCTGAAAGATGAAATCAGACCAGATCGTCATATCCATTCCGTATCCGGTGGTCAGCATGCCGACCGGATCGGATGCATCATATCCAATGCCGAATCCTCCGAATCCCAGCACCCCGTTAAATTCGCCGGGATACATTATCTGAAATCCGACAAATGCATAGGTAAGAATTCCTGCCGTCAGGATGAAGACATTCTTATAAATAACGTTTACCGAGTTCTTGGCCTGGGTCAGGCCGCTTTCTACAGAGGCAAACCCAAGGTGCATGATCAGTACAAGAACGGCCGCAATCAAAATCCAAAGGTTGTCAATGATGAATTTTACATAGTCAGACGAAGCCTGAAATTCTTCGACCGTACTATATCCTTCTTCCTGAGCTGCGGCTACGGGTACTGCGGGTGCTTCCGAAACTTGAACGGTGACTTCTTCTACAACTTCTGCGTCTACCGAATGAGCGCTTACGGCGACATATGTGGCAAATGCAGCAAGTCCCAGAAAAAGAATGACCGATTTAATGATAGGTTTCATAAGATTAGTTTTGGTTCCTGTTAAAATGAACGCCTACAATTTCAAGTGATTTCAGCCTTTTGTCAATAAAAATTTAGGCAAAACTACTAAATAACCTTATTTAGTAATTATTGTATGGAAAAGCGCTTTTTATTGTAAAATTGTGCCTTAGTGGATGGTGAGTTCGCCCGGTTTGAGCTGATCAGGCCGGGTGATAACGGATGATTTTGAGAGCGGCTAAGGGAATATTTCGAATAAAGTTAAATAATTTAAACGGTTTTCTATTTTGGCCCATCCGGACACATATATCTTCTCTAATAATATTAAGTAATTAAGTCTATGAAGGGATCGGTCGTCTCGGGTAGTTGGTGAGCTCTCTATACTTCTTACTATTATTCTACGTCTTCCATGTAGTTTTTAAGACGGTCTTCCCGTCCTTCTTCTCCTTCTTTTTTCGAGGGATCTTCACTCTCCCATTTTTCCAGCAGATATTGAACGGCATGATGGGTACTCATATGAAAGTGTGTGCCCCCCATTTTCCTGGCCAGACCTGAACGGAGCATGACATCCCGAATCGGTCCTTTGAGGCCCGAAAAGTGCAATTCAATGTCCCAGTCTTCCAGGGTCTCTGCTACCGATCGCAATGATTCGATGGCTGTGGTGTCCAGATCATTGATGCTGGCCCCGTCGACGATCACCGCATGAATCCTGTTGCCCCGCTCAGTAGCTTTATGAATGATAAAATCTTTAATGTAATCGGCATTGTTAAATGAAAACGATGCATCGAGCCGGAGAATCAGAATTCCCTCAACCTGATGAGCTTCGGGATTTCGAGCAATGTCGCGAAATGTTTGAGATCCGCCGATATGTCCCAAAACGGCCATATTCGGGCGGCTGCTTCGGTAAAGTACAACAATCAGGGAAGCACCGATTCCCAACAGGATCCCTTCCTGAATACCGATTAACAAGACACTGGAAAATGTAAATATGGCAATATACCCGTCTTCCTGCTTGGTCCTGAACAGGTAAAAGAGCTCCCTGATATTAATAATGGATAATGTGGATACAATAATGATAGCTGCAAGGATGGGAATGGGAATAAAGTAGAACAAGGGAGTCAGGAACAGGAGGGTTAGTCCGATCAGGCAAGCACAGATAACATTGGATAATGGGGTACGGGTTCCTGCCTCATCACTAACGGCCGAACGGGAAAAACTGCCTGAAACCGGCGGACTCTGAAAGAAACTTCCCAATAAGTTCGCAGCTCCCAGGGCAAAAAATTCACGGTTTGGGTTGAGTGGATATCGGTATTTGGTTGCAAAGGTTTTTCCCAGCGATACGACCGTCATCAATTGTACAATGACCAGGGTGATGACGGTAGGAAGAAGTCGTCGTACATCTTCCAGCGAAAACTCATGAATTCTGAAATCGGGAAGCCCCGAGGGAATATCCCCGATGACCCGGATCCCATGCATATGTAAATCCAGCCCGATAACCAGGGCAATTCCGATTCCAAGCAAAACCAGTGATTTCGGGAAGAGGGGCCTAATTCTTCTGATGATGAGAATAAATGCGATGCCGAACAGCCCGATGCCCAGTGCAGTCAGGTTAAGTTCATTCAACCTGGTAATGAATTTGCCTAAAACAATAAAGATGTACTGGGACCTACCGAGATCGATCCCTGAAAGGTTTCCCAACTGGCTAAAACTGATGATCAGCGGGGCGGCTGCTGTGAAACCGAAAATAACAGGTTTGGACAACAGGTTGACGAGTAAACCCAACCGCGCAAAAGCCATGCCCAATTGAACGATTCCAACGAGCAGGCTTAACAGCAGTACGACATTGAGATATTTAGCGGTTCCCGGTTCTGCAATGGCGGAGGCACCGGCAGCGATGATAATCATATCGGTTGCCACAATGCCGATGGAAAGATGCCGGGAGGTAGTAAAGAGTGGAAAGATCAGGAGGGGAATCAGGGATCCATACAGACCGTAAACCGGTGAAATTCCGACAATTACAGCATAAGCCATGACCAGCGGGATCTCCATCACCCCTACGGTCAGGCCGGAAATGAGATCTCCCCGGAAATCGGATTTGGAGTAATCCGGCAGCCACCTTAAAATTGTAAATTTATTTTTGATCCAGTAAACAACTCCGGTCAGATCCATAGCTGAATTTTTATCCTGCGAACTGAATTTTGTTAAATGTATCCGGATCTTCTGTCAAGTACAATGATTTCATATGAATGCACAGTAAATCTTCGGATTCATTGTTTCTTTTTTCATATTTATACTGTATCTCACAAGGTGTTTTGTTATCGATATTCTATAACAGTTTTTTCAGTTTTTCAGTTTTGCCTTTTCATTTCAGATTTCAGATAATCATTTGGAGGTTTTTGAAAAACCAGGGGTTTTGTTCAATATCAAAGCCTGTCCGCCAGCCGGCGGATCGGAACCGCAGTTTATTAGGCATAAATGAGGATTTCGAATTCGTGAAAATGCTGAGATTGGGCAAAACAACGCTCATTTTTTGAACACGCAGTGATTTTGCAAAGCCCTCATTTGGATGGGTACAATGCTATCCTAACCAGATTCATGTCATCGATGATTCTTTTATCTATACTAAGTAGTATTGCCATTGGATTGTCCATTCCTGTCAATCAGATGTCTGTCTCTCTCCCTTTGGGAATGGATCGGGAAGGTTCTGTCGTGGCTGACAGTATAAGCCGTGAGGAGGTGATCCGGGAAGCCCGGTCGATTGGAACTGTAAACAGTTTGCTGATTGAAACCGGCGATGATCGAATTGTCGAAAGCTATTTTCGGGGAATGAGTGTCAACAGGGATGCGAATATTAAATCGGCCTCCAAGAGTATTCTCTCTCTTTTGGTGGGAATCGCCCTGGATGAAGGATTTCTCGAGAGTATCGATCAAACACTGGGGGATTTTTTCCCCGATTATTTTGATTCCAACCCGGATTCCCTGAAAGAATCCATTACCCTTAAACAGATGCTGACAATGCGAACGGGCCTTGAAACGACCAGTTCGCGGAACTATGGGCGGTGGGTGATCAGTGATAATTGGGTGCGGTTTGTCCTCGACCAACCGATAGTGGAAGATCCTGGCGGACGCATGGTTTACAGTACCGGTACATCTCACCTGATTTCGGTGATTCTTACCAGGGAGACCGGTATGAGTACCCGGGAGTTTGCCAACCGCTATCTTTTTGGCCCGATGGATATCCGGGTTGGCGGCTGGGATCGTGACCCGCAGGGATACTATATGGGAGGAAATAACATGGCCCTTCGTCCGGCAGACATGGCCAAGATCGGGCGGATGGTGATGAACCTGGGAGAATACAACGGTACCCGGATTGTGTCGCGCGAGTGGCTTCTTGACTCTTTTAAAATTTATACCCGAAGCAATTACAATTCTTACAAATACGGCTATATGTGGTGGAGGGACCGGGTAGCGGATTACTATGTTATCTTTGCGTGGGGAAACGGTGGACAATATATCATGATGCTCCCGGAACTGGATACTGTGGTTGCGATTACATCGGGAATCACCCGAAGCGGTGGACGTGGCTACCAACGGGAGATTTTCCGGTTCCTGGAGCAGACCCTCATTCCTTTTCTTGAACGGCAGGGATAAGAATCTATATTTTTTTAATAATCCACCAGAGGATTCCGATGCTTAACAAGGTGCAAATGAGGGCGATCACCATCGATCCGAAGAAAAGCTGTCCCATTCCATAAAGGAAAACGATGATTGACAATGCACTGAGAACGACCATCCCGATCCCGCTCCAAAGCGATTCCGGTTCAACTCCCGAAATTTCAAAGGGTTTCCATCCCGGTCCGCCGGGTTTGACCCGGTTATAAAATGCCTGCAGCGTTTCAGGATCATCCGATTTGGTGAGGAAGGTTGTTGCGAGCCAGACAGCAGTGGTGATGATCATGGTAAAGATCATCTTATCTGCAAAACCTTCATATCCGATCCAACCGGCTGCATAACTGGCGACAGCCGCCGCTGCCATGGCGGAGATTTCGCTCCATGCATTGATACGCCACCAAAACCACCGGAGCATGTAGACCAGTCCGGTTCCGGCCCCGATCGACAGAATCGCCTCCCAGCCTCCGCGAACAGTTGAAAAAAAGAAGGATACCGTAACGGCGGAGACCATCATCAGGAGGGTCGTCCACCGTGAAATTCGTACATAATGTTTTTGGGCTTTACCGGAGGTTTCGAAATCTGATTCGGGCTTGATAAAAGGCTTGTAAAAATCGTTGACCACATAGGAAGCTCCCCAGTTCAAGTGGGTGGAAACCGTTGATACAAACGCTGAAAGGAAAGCAACGACCAACAGTCCCAGCAGTCCGGCGGGAAGAAGGTCCAGCATCATAAGCGGATATCCTGTTTCGGGGTCGTCCAGGGCCGGATAGGCAATCAATGCTGCCAGGGCGACTAAAATCCATGGCCAGGGGCGAAGGGCAAAGTGGGCGACGTTGAATAGGAGGGTACCGCCCACGGCATGGCGCTCGTCTTTGGCTGAAAACATCCGCTGGGCGATATACCCGCCGCCGCCGGGCTCGGAACCCGGATACCAGGAAGCCCACCACATCATTCCGACCCAGACAAGGGCCGTAGCCAGGGCAATTTCAGGATGGGTAAACGGGTTCAGGGAAAGAACCCAGGGATCGGCACCGTATAGGGAGATCAGTTCGCTCTTCATCTCCGAGAGTCCGCCGACACTGTCTACCGCATACCAGGCCAGCAGAATCGATCCGGCCATCGCAATGATAAACTGAATGAAGTCGGTTACGACGACACCCCATAAACCGGAGATAGCAATATAGATGCCGATTAATACATAGAGGATCCCGATAATCAGCCACTGCTCCGCTCCTGTTAAGATTGTCAGTATTTTTGCCATTCCCACAGTGACCCATCCCAGAATGATGCAGTTGATCGGGAAGGCCAGGTAAAGAGAGCGGAATCCGCGTAAAATTCGAGCCGGTTTGCCGCTGTAGCGAATGGAGATGAACTCCACGTCGGTGATGACATCCGCCCTTTTCCAGAGCTTGGCATAGAGAAAAACCGTGAATAGCCCTGAAAACATGAAATTCCACCAGATCCAGTTTCCGGCAATTCCCTCGGAAGCAACGATTCCGGTGACCGCAAGAGGGGTGTCGGCCGCAAACGTTGTAGCAACCATTGAAATGCCAATCAGCCACCAGGGTAAATTCTTTCCGCCGGTAAAATAATCGTCAAGAGTATCCTGTCCACGTTTGTGGGCGGCCCATCCGGCAACACCCATTAAAGTGATATATCCCAGAATTACCGTATAATCGAGCCAGTTAAATGGCATGGAAGGTTGAGCTGTCAGTTGTAAGGTTAGGGCAATTCAGATATTTATATTATTGTATCTCAAACTTTACCAAAATAACCCGTCATGCCGCCTGCAATGTGAACCATTCGGGGACAAATGGAATTAAGGGAATATAGAACAGCGAATCGGGAATGCAAACAGGGTTTCTATGAGTTGGATCCGTATTCAATACGGTATGCCTGTGAATGAGGCTCATTCGGCCTCATGTTTTTCAGGAAGTTCTCGTTCCCTGGCGAGTGAGACAGGATCAGGAGCTTTATGTCTATCAAAAAGTATCATATCGGAACCACACAGTGGGGCCTGAAGGACTGGGTAGGGTTGTTATATAAAAAGGACACGCGTCCGGACCAGTTTCTTTCTCAGTATGCCTCGGTTTTTAATGCCGTGGAGGGAAATACGACCTTTTACCGTGTCCCCTCTCCGGAAACGGTGCGAAAATGGGGAGAAGCGGTTTCTGACGGATTTAAATTTTGTTTCAAGTTCCCCCAACAGATTACTCACTACAAGCGGTTGAAGGATGTCGGAGACGAGGTTCTCAGCTTTATTGAGTTGTTTGATCCGATTCGTGAGCACGTCGGACCGTTTCATATTCAGCTTGGCTCCCAATTCTCTTATGATGAATTTGCCAAGCTGGAAGAGGTTTTGAATATCCTTCCCGCTGAATATAATTATGCCCTGGAAGTGCGTCACCCGGATTTCTATGACAAGGGCAAAAAAGAGAGCCATTTGCTTCATCTGCTCCGGGGACTCAATATCGACCGGGTGGTGTTTGATACCCGCAGGCTGTTTAGCCTGAAGAGCCATGACCCCTCTGTGAGGAAAGCCAGGCAGAAAAAGCCTGAGTTACCGGTTCGTTTTGAACCGACGGGGTCTCGTCCGTTTGTCCGTTTCGTCGGGGCGAATGATGTTTTAAATAACGAAGCCTACCTGAAGGAATGGGCCATTGTTGTGGCTGACTGGATCCGGGAAGGGTTGCATCCTTATGTTTTTATCCACGCGCCGAATACCGTTCATGCCCCGGAGCTGGCCCGTCATTTTCATCGCCAGCTCTCCCGTCTGATTGAACTCAACCCCATGCCCGCCTGGCCTGCTGACCGTCAGGATGAACAACTGGGGTTATTTTAGTCACTCTACCGGCCGGCGGGTACATCCAGAGGAGGGGGGATGATTTGCAGGGTGTCCGTTGATCATTTTATATGATTTCTGGTGTGTGGCGATGGGTGTTCTATGGGGTAAATCTTGTTTTTGTGCTCTTGACGCTGCCCGTACTATTCCGGTGTGGTTTACATGAAGTACTTCACTCATTTAAATTACAGATCGTACGTGATATCGAATCAGATACTTCGTATTTTATAAGTCTTTGCTAATTGGGAAAACCAGTTATGTTATGGCCGGGACAACGGTAGATACTCAAAATATTATTAAGGAGGCGGAGAAGCGCCGCACGTTTGCGATTATTTCGCATCCTGATGCCGGGAAAACCACTCTTACGGAGAAACTGCTCCTTTACGGGGGAGCTATACATGAAGCAGGATCCATTCGTCAGCGGAAAGCTTCCCGTTTTGCGGCGTCTGACTGGATGGCGATTGAAAAGGAGCGGGGGATTTCCGTTACCTCTTCTGTGCTTCGGTTTGAAAAGGACGGAATCAAATACAATCTGCTGGATACGCCCGGCCACAAGGATTTTTCGGAAGATACGTTGCGTACGCTGGTTGCAGCCGACTCCGGGCTGATGGTCATTGACGTCGCCAAGGGGGTGGAGGAACAGACGGAAAAATTGTTTGAAGTCTGCAAGATGCGGCAGGTACCTGTCATTACGTTTGTGAACAAATGTGACCGGCCCGGTATGGAGCCTCTTGAAATTCTGAGCAATATCGAAAGCAAACTGGGTATTGAAGCCGTGCCTGCCAGTTGGCCGGTGGGATACGGACAAAAATTTCAGGGGATTTATGACCTGATCAACGGCAAGCTGCACCTCTATAAAAAAACCGATCACGGCGCCAAGAAGGCGGCAACCGAGATTACGGATCTTGAAGAGGGGCTTGGGTTAACCATCCTTTCCGAAACCGAAAAAAATCAACTCGAAGAGGAGATCCTGCTGATTGAGGATATGTTTCAGAGTATGGACCGGGAAAAGTTTGCCAGGGGGGATGTAACACCGGTCTTTTTTGGCTCGGCTTTGCATAATTTCGGCCTGGATGTTTTTCTGAATTATTTTGACCGCCTGGCCCCCTCTCCCCAACGTTATGAAAACGGCGGCGGAAACTTACGGGATCTTGACAAGCCCTTCAGTGGATTTATTTTCAAGCTGCAGGCGAATATGAACCCGGATCATCGTGATTGCGCGGCGTTTGTAAGGGTTACTTCCGGGAAATTTGAACGGGGCCTTCAGGTGATCCATGCACAGACCGGCAAGAAGGTAAAGATGTCGACCCCTCACACGTTAATGGGGGACGAACGCCATATTATGGAAGAGGCCTATCCGGGCGATATCGTATCTCTGTTCAGTCCGGGGTTTTTCCGTATCGGCAGTACCCTTTATTCAGATGACCCGGTTGAGTTTAATGTCATCCCGTTGTTTACACCGGAACACTTTATGAAGGTTTCCACGAAAGATCCTTTTAAGAGGAAACAGTTACGGGAAGGCCTGAAGCAGCTATCGGAAGAAGGGGTCGTACACGTATTTGAGGTGCCCCGCGGAGTCGGAAACGAATTACTTCTCGGAACAGTGGGAATCCTCCAATTCGATGTAGTGGAACACCGGATGTTATCGGAATATGGGGTGGATCTCAACAAACAGATCATGAATTATCACTCTGCCCGGTGGCTGCCGGACGATGAATCGGTGGCCGATCAACTGACAAGCAGCTATTCGACTCATATCACCAGAGACCTGGAGGGGAATCCGATCGTTCTGTTTGAAAGCCAGTATGCATTGAATCAGGCCGA
>JBBDNC010000058.1:0-5523 GCA_040877875.1 Balneolaceae bacterium
ACCCTCTTTAAAACATATTGATTTTGTTTCTATAGATCAGTCTGGTGACGAAGAGGACCAACATATAAAAGAATACAGTAACAAGTTCAATGGCAGTATTGCTACTTCTTATAAGATATTTAAGAGCAAAAATGTCTTTGAAGAGTTTAAATCATATACTGCCCAAAAAGAAAACAGCTTTCTTGTTCTTCAGAAAGGGGGGCGCTCTTTCAAAGATGTGATGTTAAAACGATTTTTTATCAATAGAATCATTCATGACGGCTCAATTCCCCTTATTGTTCTGCCTGAGTAAATTTAGGCCCTTAGCTACTTTATTCCTTGCTGTATTCATGATTTTTCTTTAAGAAGGCGCTGGATTTCAGCTACATCTTTTTTATCCGAGAGGATGAGCAGCTTATCGTTATTTTCTATAACCGTGTTACCGCGTGGCACCATAAATTTTCCGTCTCTGTTAATCAACGTAATCAGCACGTTGTCTGGTAAGCCGAGTTCAAGAATCTGTTTGCCAAAAGCATAATCCTCTTCGGTTATTTCTATCTCCTTTAAGGCAGCCTTGGTATCAACGGAAGGTTCCAACTCGATGGGGTAGCGCGTTTTTTCCCTGACGGGTGAATCAACACCCAGCCATCGTGCAACCAAAGGGATTGTGGGGCCCTGAATTAATACTGACGTAACGACAACAAAAAATACGACACTGAAGAAAAGTTCAGCCTGTTCCAATCCTGCTACCAACGGGAAAGTGGCTAAAATAATAGGAACTGCACCGCGCAATCCTACCCATGCAACCATCGATTTGGCTTTAAAAGGTATTCCAGTAGAGATTAGCGAAAGGAAAATACTAAGCGGCCTCCCCAACAGAATTAAAGCCAAAGCGATTAGAAGTCCACTGCTTGCAACCGTTATAATTTTGGAAGGAAAAACCAGAAGCCCGAGCGTCAAAAACATGGCAATCTGCATCAGCCAGCCCACACCATCAAAAAAGTTCATTAAACTTCGCTGGTGGATAAATGTGGAGTTCCCCATCACCAGTCCGGCCAAATAAACGGCAAGAAATCCACTTCCTCCCAACAGATCGGTGCCAGCATAAATCAGCGGTACAAACGAAAGTGCCAGCACCGGGTAGAGGCCATCATAGGCAAGGTTAGCATGATTGATTAGCCAGGTAATTGCTTTACCGAGCAGATATCCGACAAACAGGCCAATGGACATCTGTTTTACAAAAAGCATTACAAATGAGAACCAGGTCATATCCGGCAACGTTATATATTGAATCATACCGATGGTCAAGAAAATGGCCATCGGATCATTTGTTCCTGATTCAAATTCCATAAGCTCGCGCAGCTGGTGTTTGAATCCTATCGATTTGGAACGTAGTACAGAGAACACAGCCGCTGCATCGGTAGAGGATATGATGGCTCCCAACAGTATTCCTTCCAGCAGGCTCACCCTGAGAATCAATGAAGCAAAATAGCCTACAATCAAAGAGCTAACCAGTACACCGATGGTAGATAACAAGATACCCGGTACTACAATGGGTCTGATCTTATCCCATTTAGTATCCAAACCGCCTGAAAAAAGAATATAAATGAGTGCGATAATACCTAGCGATTGAGCAAGCTCATAATCAGCAAAGTGGACCACATTTAATCCATCGGAACCAAATATCATCCCCACTGCGAGGAAAATAAGCAGGGCAGGAATGCCATATCGCATGGACAACTTGCTGGAATAAACGCTAATCAATATCAGAGTAGCGGAAGTAAGCAGAATTATTGATATCGTCAAGATTACTCAGGGCTTTATGAGTGTCTACCAATTTGAAATGAGAGCAAAGATAAAAATTAATGTAGATATATAATTGGATCAGATTAATTAATATCCTGAGCAACCTCGGTGCCTAACGGCGTGGCATCCGATACCCAGCGTCTCAACCAGAGCCAATTGATCGAAAGTCAGCTCATTTGACGGGTGCAGAAATTTTGCGGGGAATTTGAAATAGTCCCGCATGACTCCGTCCTCGTGGACACCAAGTACAGACATGTGTTCGGCACAGTTGGGCTTTCCCCGCTCCACGGCCTGATCCCCCGGCCTGTACCGGTAGGGTTCAACCGCACAGGAATCGCCGATTTTTACATTATCCACATCGGGTCCGATCTCCACAACCTCAACGCCCAGTTCATGGCCCAAAATTCGCGGATATGTGAAAAAAGGCTGTTCACCGGCGTAGGCGTGAAGATCTGTCCCGCAAATGCCTACCCGGTGGACTTTCAGAAGAGCGTCCCCCGGTTTCAGATGGGTGTCGAGATATTCCTCCCGAATTTGAAATGACCCCGGTTTTTGTAATACAATGGATGATATCTTCATAAGTAGCAGATGATTTATTGCTTTATTTTTTGAAATGGATTCCTTCAATGAGAAAATCCGGGTCATACTCATTATCCTTTTGAATGCCGCCAGGAGGGTATCGGTCATATTGTTGGCCAGTCCCCACATGAAGAACATGCTGGTAACGAGGATAAAAGGAATCAGGAACTTTCGTTCAATTACAGTGTTTTTCATAGGTGTTGTCCGATTGTAATGAATACACGGCAAGAATGGGTGTTATTGTTTTCGGATGCAGCGATAAGGGTTTCTTTCTTACAACAGAACCGGGTTTTATGGTGCATAAGTCCTCTATACAAGTCTATAAAAATCAGTTGCGGTGCCACCCATGACGGATTTTTGCTCAGCCGGGGTTAATTCACGAATAAACGCTTCTACGATACCGGCTACTTCTTTGTAATTCGCTGCAAGCAGGCAAACCGGATATCCCTGGTTATGACATCTGTTATAATCATGGTCGGGTCAGGTTCTGCCTGTATGAAACGTTATCCCCCAACCAGCGTGTAGGTTTCACCGGCTTCCGTCATGAAGTCGTATTCGTTCACGGATGCGATCATCGGCGAAACAGGATTAACATCAGGTGAGACAATTGGAGCAGGTATTTCATCCGGTGCAAAAAAGAGATTGGGATTCGTTCCGGTGGCGGGTTCCAGTTGTAACCCTCCGGCTCCGGCGATTTCACCGGACAGGCGGATGCGGGCGTTGCCGCCCAGGGTTGACCGGATCGTGAGTCTTGAGAGTTCTCCGTTCTCCCACTCCAGCGATTCAATGGTGAAACCGCCTCGTGCGCGGATGCCTTTTATACTTCCGTCCTGCCACTCGTCGGGGAGTGCCGGCAGCAGGTGTATTGCACCGTCATGGCTCTGCATCAGCATCTCGGCGACTCCGGTGGTACAGCCGAAGTTGCCGTCGATCTGGAAGGGAGGATGCGCGTCGAACAGATTCGGGTAGGTGCCTCCGCCCCCCTGGTTTCGATCGGATCCGACCGGTGCCAGTTGATCCTCAATCAGCTTCAGGGCGTGGTTGCCATCCTGCATGCGGGCCCAGAAGTTCACTTTCCAGCCCATCGTCCAGCCGGTTGAAATATCTCCTCGGTGCAACAGTGTGGTGCGGGCCGCTTCAAAGAGTTCCGGTGTACGGTAGGGAGAGATCTGTGCGGCGGGATGCAGGCCAAAGAGGTGTGAGATGTGCCGGTGTATATCGTCCGGGCTGTCAAGGTCTTCGAGCCACTCCTGCAGCTGTCCATGTTGTCCGACCTGCATGGGCGGAAGATCGGCCCTCATCTCCCGGAGGGTCTCCGCAAACTCTTCATCCACTCCCAATACATCGGCCGCCCGTATCGTATTGGAAAAGAGTTCAAATACGAGCTGGTTGTCCATGGTTGTTCCGGCTGCAATAGAGGTATTCCGGCGTGCCCGGGGGGCGTTTTCCGGAGAGTTGCTCAGGGAGACGACCAGCCAGTTATTTGAAGGCTCCCTGATGAGTGCATCGACATAATATTCAGCGGAGCCTTTTAGTATCGGATAGACGTCCGCAAGGTACTCTCTGTCTCCCGAGTAAAGGTACTTCTCCCACACCTGGTGTGTCAGCCAAGCTCCACCCATCGGCCACATGCCCCAGAAGGGGCCGTCAATCGGGCCGTTGATTCGCCAGATGTCGGTGTTGTGATGGGTCACCCATCCGTCTGCGCCGTACATTACCCTGGCGGTCTCCCGTCCCGTCACCGACAAGTCCCTGACCATTTCAATATAGGGTTCGTGAAGCTCGGCCAGATTGGTCAGGTCGGCCGGCCAGTAGTTCATCTCGGCATTGATATTGATCGTATACTTGCTGTCTCACGGTGGCCGCATCTGGTTATTCCAGATTCGCCGGCTGGGTACCGGGCCTGGAACTTGAAATCAGCAGATACCGTCCGAACTGGAAATAGAGCTCCACCAGTTGCGGATCGGATCCACGGGAAAAATTCGCAACACGGTCGTCGGTGGGCAATTCTGCCGCATCCGTGACACCCAGATCCAGCTCTCTCCGGTAACTTTGAGGGGTCTCATGGCCAGGAAACGACAAAAAGAGATTGCCGACCGGTTGGTACATCATGCCGTGAATTCCACTGAAAAATGTCTCTCCGATCAGCTCCTGCGCTTCGGCGTGTCTGTCGTCAAAGATCATCCGGCGTACTTCCGGGAGCGCTGCCAGCGCCTCCGGACTATTATTGTGATAAGGGCTTCCGGCCCAGACTGTGCTTTCATTCAGCTGAATCTGTTCCCGGCCCGGGTTGCCAAAAACCATGGCACCAAGCCGTCCGTTGCCGACCGGAAGGGCACGCACCCATTCGTTGTCTGCAGGTTCGTCATACCAGAGATAGAGGTCATCGCTGTTTTGGGCGTTGGAATGGGCAAAGTTTAAGAGAAGCAGCGCTAACAGTCTGAGGCAGAATCGTCAGTTTTTTGTTTTCTGTCAAGCACTAATTCAAACGTTTGATATTCATTGAAACGAAGGGTATTCGCCCTGATGTCATATCTGCTGTTTGACGTCCGGGGGGTACACCCTTTCCGGAAAACCCATGTCTGATCAGAAAGTTCTGGGGAAACTGACCTCCCCCCAAAAAACTGGAACAATTAAAACTGGAGAATTCGGGCATATATGTACCTTACCATGAACCCACATCAAGCCCGGTGGATAGCAAGCGCACTGGCACCCTGTGATCGGTTGGTTATTTGTGATCCGGCTGAGAATGCATTTGTTCATCGGGGCGGGGATAAAGATGACCGAACCAATTTTAACACCTAAATTACCGCTTTTGACAATTACCCCATCCCGACGATGGGTGCGGCCGGGACAAGCTCTTTTCAACGAGTAATCTACCAGCCAGCTGGTAAGGTTCACGTCCGGTTAGCTGCCCGGTCTCCATTTGAATACTAAGCCATATAAGATAGTAGACACCGCTATGAACAAAGGTAGTCTCAGATAAACGCCTGGACAGGGTTCATATCATATCCAATAACATCAATGATCTTGAACATCCGGGGGTGGGATAACTGTTGTTGATGCCTGAATACGGTTGACGTTTTTAGTTAACATGTAACATTTTGGTCGACGTTAACTTCGACCAAATATTGACGCGATAATCAGGGTAGCTACCCT
>JBBDNC010000059.1:0-29328 GCA_040877875.1 Balneolaceae bacterium
GCCCCCTCCGTTTTGGATACTACTCTCCGGTTCTGTTCTGTTCCTACCTCAAAATCTTCACCGTCATTTCGCAGTCCCCACTGCAGATCGAAAAAAGAATCGTTCGGGATCGTGCTTTCACCATGATTCTGCATTGTTCCAGAGGTGGCCTCCGGTGACTGCCTGACAGGTTTGATGAGACGGTACACAAAATTGGGTTCTACGTACTCCACATCGGGATGATTCCGGTATCGCTCCAGGCCTTCCTCCACACTCATCTCCCTCAGGCGCACCCGTTCGGTAGGAGAGCTCCGGAAGCGAGACACCGACTGCAGGTGGGTGTCAAACTCTTCCCTGAAGCTGTTTTCCGCCTGAAGCAGGGTATTGTTTTTATAGCGGATGATGAGCTCCCCCTCCACGTATTCCACTTCTCCATAGCCTTCAAGCTGTTTTTTGACAATGTTATCTTGTCCAAAAACAACACCGGGAATGGCCGGGAACAGGAGAACGGCAGAAAACAGGAACAATAGGAATTTTCTTAAACTCATCAGTGCCTCACGCATGCATTTAATCATTCTTTGTAAATCCGGGCAAATTCCTTCATCAAACGTTCGGTCGTTAAAAAACGTTTGCAGGGACAGTCCTGCCACCTTGCTTTCAAACACAAATGAAACCCGGTCGACAGAGAAGGGCCATGACAGAATTTAAGAGGGCTTGGGTTCTGTTGCACACTTTCTTTGTTAACCAGAAAAACTATTGCTTCAAAAGAGCGTGCAATCAGCTTCAACCCTAACATTTTCTCATAAACATCCTACAAATCCGACAGATTTCCGGATCATGAAAACCAGAACACGGGCTTGCTATATAGCTGAGTGGTATCAGTTTTTTACGTCTGCATTTCCGCTCACTTTGCAGCCACGACTTCTCTTTCCTCTTTCTTCTCCTCTTCCTCGGGTTCATAATTCAGATTGGGAGATAACCATCGCTCGATTTCCTCTACCTTCATTCCTTTGCGTTTGGCATAATCCTCTACCTGGTCTTTCCCAATCTTCCCAACATTGAAATACTGGGATTCGGGATGAGCAAAATACAGGCCGCTGACAGATGCAGCGGGCGACATCGCAAAATGTTCGGTAAGCGTGATGCCTGTATTTTTTTCCGCCTCAAGCAGGTCGAACAGGAGCTGTTTTTCTGTATGATCCGGTTGGGCAGGGTAGCCGGGTGCCGGACGAATTCCAGTATATTTCTCACGGACGAGATCAACATTGTTAAAATCTTCATCCGGTGCATAGCCCCAGAATTCCTTTCTCACCTTTTCATGGAGCATTTCTGCAAAGGCTTCTGCAAGCCGGTCGGCAAGGGCTTTGGTCATAATGGAATTGTAATCGTCATGGTCTTTTTCAAACTTCTCAACCAGCTTGTCGATTCCGATTCCCGCCGTAACCGCAAAGCCTCCGATATAATCCTTTTTGCCGCTTTCTTTCGGCGCCACATAGTCTGAAAGAGCCTTGTTGGAAGCCGATCTTCTTTTTTCCGTCTGCTGGCGCAGGGTATGCAGGGTCGTTAAAATTTCATCCCGGTTCTCATCGGTATAGATTTCAATATCATCTCCCACACTGTTTGCGGGAAACAGTCCGATCATACCGTTTGCCTGCAGAAGTTTCTCATCGATGATCCGGTCGAGCAGGGCATTCGCATCGTCATATAGCTTTTGAGCTTCCTCTCCATACTTGTCACTCTCCAGGATGGCCGGGTATTTGCCTTTCATCTCCCAGGCGATAAAAAACGGTGACCAATCGATGTACTTGCGCAATTCTTCCAGCGAATGATCCTCAAATAGGTGGATTCCAGGTTTTTTGGGCGTTGGAATGCCCGATTCTTTCCAATTGATAAACGGCCGGTTTTTACGGGCTTCTTCAATCCGCAGGTAATTCTTTTTCT
The DNA here is from genome assembly GCA_040877875.1 of Balneolaceae bacterium. Lineage (GTDB taxonomy): Bacteria > Bacteroidota > Rhodothermia > Balneolales > Balneolaceae > JBBDNC01. Next base: position 1,921 of record JBBDNC010000059.1, read on the forward strand.
CCTTGCGGTTGGCATGTTGTTCCCGAAGCTGTTCGTACTCTTCCTCAAGTTCCCTGACGAACTTATCCTTCCGTCCGCTTTCTCCGACCAGGTGACTCACCACGGTCACACTGCGTGAAGCATCCAGTACATGAATGACCGGATGGCCGTAGTTTGGTTCAATTTTCACTGCGGTATGCAACCGGGAGGTCGTTGCGCCGCCGATCAGCAACGGCAGGTCAAACTTTTCACGCTTCATCTCCTTGGCCACGTGAACCATTTCATCCAGCGAAGGGGTAATCAGCCCGCTCAATCCAACAACATCCACCTTCTCTTTCCTGGCTTCGGCAAGAATTTTATCCGTCGGGACCATCACACCCAGATCTACCACATCATAGTTGTTACAGCGCAGGACCACGGCGACGATATTTTTCCCAATATCATGGACGTCTCCTTTCACCGTTGCCAGCAAGACTTTTGCCTTGGGCTCTTCCGAACCACTCTCTTCTTTTTCTTTTTCGATATACGGAATCAGATGCGCAACTCCTTTTTTCATCACCCGGGCACTTTTCACCACCTGGGGAAGAAACATCTTGCCCGATCCAAACAAATCCCCCACAATATCCATACCGGCCATCATAGGCCCTTCAATCACCTCGATGGGATGGTCTGCCTTCTGACGGGCTTCTTCCACATCTTCCACAATATAATCGACGATCCCTTTTACAAGGGCATGTTCGATCCGTTTTTCAAGCGGTTTATCTCTCCACTCGAGTTTCTTTTCTTCCGACTGTTTCCCCCCCTTATCCTTGATTTCCTCGGCATAGTCTACCAGCCGTTCGGTCGCATCGTCGCGGCGGTTCAGCAGGACATCCTCGACCAGCTCCCTGAGTTTGTCAGGAATCTGTTCGTACACCTCAAGCTGTCCGGCATTTACGATCGCCATATCCAGCCCGGCATCGATAGCATGATAGAGAAAAGCCGCATGCATGGCTTCACGTACGGTATTATTCCCCCGGAAAGAAAAAGAAATGTTACTGAGTCCGCCGCTAACTTTCGCACGGGGCAGATTATCCTTGATCCAGCGGGTGGTTTTCAGAAAATCGACAGCGTAATTGTTATGTTCCTCGATTCCGGTGGCTACGGTTAGAATATTGGGATCCATAATAATATCCTGCGGGGCAAATCCGACTTCATCCTTCAGGATATTGTAGGCTCGCTGGCAGATCTCAATCCTGCGTTCATACGAATCGGCCTGGCCCTCTTCATCAAATGCCATCACGATGACGGCCGCCCCGTAATCCAGAATTTTCCGTGCCTGTTCCTTGAATACTTCTTCTCCTTCTTTCAGACTGATGGAATTGACGACTCCTTTACCCTGAATCATCTTCAGTCCGGCTTCAATCACCGACCATTTTGAAGAGTCGACCACCACCGGCACCCTTGAAATATCCGGTTCAGACGCCATGAGCTTCAAAAAAGTTTTCATGACTTCTTCTGACTCCAGCATCCCCTCGTCCATATTCACATCTACGAGCTGGGCACCGTTCTCCACCTGGTCCCGCCCCACGGACAGGGCTGTTTCATAATCCTCATCCTTGATCAGGTTCCGGAATTTTTTGGATCCGGTAACATTCGTTCGCTCCCCGATGTTTACGAAATTGGTTTCCGGCCGGATCACCAGGGGTTCCAGTCCACTCAAACGCAGATAAGGTTCGGGTTCGGGAACCTGCCGGGGCGTATGCCGTTTCGCTTCTTCTGAAATAGCTTCGATGTGTTCCGGGGTCGTCCCACAACATCCGCCGACAATATTTACCATGCCTTCCTCGGCATATTCGGCAAACTGGCGAGCCATGAAATCGGGTGTTTCGTTGTATTCTCCCATCTCATCCGGCAGTCCGGCATTTGGATACAGGCTGGTATAAGCGGTCGCACTCCTGGACAACTCATAGATATACGGACGCATTTCTTTCGAGCCGAGTGAACAGTTCAGGCCAACACTTAACAAGGGGCTTGCATGACTGACAGAAACCCAGAAGGCTTCGGTTGTCTGTCCGGAAAGAGTCCTCCCGCTTTGGTCAACGATCGTACCGGATATCATAATCGGCAGGTTTTTGCCGGTTTTCCGGGCATGCTGATGGATCGCAAAAATTGCAGCCTTGGCATTGAGGGTATCGAAAATCGTTTCAATCAGAAGCATATCCACCGCGCCTTCTACCAGGCCTTTAATCTGCTCCGTATAAGCCTCTGCAAGTTCCTCAAACGTAATGGCCCGATAACCGGGATCTTCCACATCCGGCGAAATGGAGAGAGTCTTGTTCGTCGGACCGATGGCACCCGCTACAAAACGGGGTTTTTCAGGATTATGCCGAGTGTATTTCTCAGCCGCCTTGCGTGCAAGGCTGGCTGCAGCGTGATTGATGGCATACGTTTGATCGCCCAGGTAATAGTCTTCCTGGGAGATCGGATTCGCATTAAACGTATTGGTTTCGAGAATATCAGCACCCGCTTCCAGAAAATCTTCATGAATATTTTGAATCACATCCGGTTGAGTCAGACAAAGCAGGTCATTATTACCTTGCAAGTCATGATCAAAACCGGAAAACTTTTTCCCGCGAAAATCCTCTTCAGAAAGGTTATATTGTTGTATCATTGTCCCCATAGCTCCGTCGAGGACAAGAATTCGATTTTCCAGGTGTTTTTGAATCGGATGACCGATATTCATCTTTTTATTAACCACAATCGAAATTAGTTTTGTTTTCTTTTTAAGATTAAGAACTATTCAGAATCCTAAAGGTACAGGATAACCTGCACAATGTGCAGTATATATAATATGAAAGTTATCAACCACTACGATAAAGCAAAGGAACCACTCATTTCGTTCGAAATCATTCCCCCAAAACGGGGTGGGTCGGTTAAAGCGGTGTTTGACTCCATTGAGAAACTACTCCCTGTAAATCCTCCTTTTATTGATGTGACCTACCATGCGGCGGAATCCTACCTTGAAGAACTTCCGGACGGCACGGTTAAACGCCATATAAAACGAAAACGTCCCGGAACCATCGGGCTTTGCGCTGCAATTTTGCACCGCTTCGGGATCGATCCCGTTCCTCATCTCATCTGCGAAGGTTTTACAAAGGAAGAGAGCGAGGACGCTCTCATTGAACTTAACTATCTCGGTATAGATAACGTTCTCGCTATTCGGGGGGATGCTTCCGGAGCACCCGAAAGTTTGCAAAAAAATGGTACGGTCAACAAATATGCTGCGGATTTGGTCCGGCAAATCCAGAATATGAACAACGGGATTTATCTTGAAAGCATTGCCAACGCAGATCAAACGAATTTTTGTGTTGGAGTTGCCGGGTATCCGGAAAAACATTTTGAAGCTCCCAATATGGACTGGGATATCCAAAAGTTAAAAGAAAAGGTCGAAATCGGTGGCGATTATATTGTGACTCAGATGTTTTTCGACAATCAGGCCTTTTTCAATTTTGTCAAAAAATGCAGGGATGCCGGTATCGAAGTCCCCATTATCCCCGGGATTAAAGTATTGACAACTCCCAGACATTTGACGACGCTGCCCAGGTATTTTCATTTGAATTTCCCCCAGGCGCTGGCAGAAGAGGTCCGCCAAAACCCCGACCAGGCAAAAGACATCGGGATCGAATGGTGTTATCAGCAGAGCCTGGAATTGCTCGAGTCCGGGGTTCCGGGTATTCACTATTACGTGATGGGAGACCCTTCCCCCGCACTTGATGCCATTCGGAAAATACCGCTGGGAAGTACGATAAGTAAACATTGAACCGTGTGTCATTTGACTGACGGATAAACTTCTCAACTTCTGTTATGAGCAATGAACTGGGAAAATGGCTGATTCTACTCGGCGGGATGTTGCTGCTTACAGGAATCCTCCTCTATTTTTGGGGTGACAAGCTTGGGTGGATCGGCAATTTGCCGGGAGATATTCGGGTCGAACGAGAGAATTTCAGGTTCTACTTTCCCGTTACCACCATGATTCTCGCAAGTATCTTTTTCAGCCTCCTTCTCACACTTGTCTTCAAAATTTTCCGGAACGGGGGATAGTGTCAGTGAACAGTTAACAGTATGTAGGTGTTGATGCCTGAATAAGGTTGTCGTTTGGGTGGGTGTAAATTCTGCCTAATATTGTCATCTTTGCGCCTGCTGGCGGATGAATACCCAACACCCTGTTCACTGCTCCCCTGCTCACTTATTTGATGGGTGGAATTTGTCCCCGAATTTCACCTCTCGGGTATTTTGAGGAGGTGATGGCAATGTATAGATTTCCCTCAGAAAGAGCTTTCCTGATTTCACCTCCTAAAGTGAACCTGTTGTCGTTTCCTGAAAAAGATCCGCTCGTTTTGTCCTCATTCAGACTGGGGTTTAAGGTGAAAAGCTGATTTCCCTGCTCTCCTTCCTCTCCATAAAAAATAGCTGCCGATCGATAAGGCTCCCTTAAATCTGAAAAATTGCCATCAACAATCAGGGTATCGGATTTCAGGGTAACCTCTGCCATGCCTGTAGCGGGAGTGGGGACCCGCGGAACCTGTTTATAACCGGCAAGAATCACTTCCGCAGAGTTCTGACCCTGTGCCCCGGCACTCCAGAACAGGAAACCTATCAGAATCGGCAAAATGTATTGAATGGTTCTTCTCACGATTTTCCTCCCTTCTATTTTTCTTAGTGGTTAGAAGTTTTGCATCCGCCATCTGGTGGATTGCTCAATATCGCTAACGCGTTCAAAAAATAAGCTTTATTATCACTCCGCTGTCGCTCCGTGGTATAAAAGAGGAGCGGAATTTTAAAATCCTCATATCCGCCATCTGGCGGACTGGCCTTGATCTTGATCAAAAATCCTGGTATTTCAAAGCCTCCTGTTATAGAATTTCAAAAAAATCAATTGATAATTCTATAACTGTTAAAAACCGGATTCATTTTACAACCGGACCGGATCTATTAGGTTGACTCCCGTCAGATTTGAAAGAAACCCGATCTGTCGGCCGGAAACAAGTGTTTTTTAATGAATCCACCGGGTTTATTAAACCTGTTGCCCCGCTCTTTCACAAGACTCAGGAATCCTCGTTCAACCACTTCTCAAATTCTTCGGCCGACCGCGTATTTAAAACTTTTTCTTTCTCAAACTTCCCTTTTCGGGCAATCCTGACTCCGTACTGAATATCATCGATTCCATCGGTCGTATGTGCATCAGGATTGACGGAAGTCAATAGTCCCGTTTCCCTAGCTTTATTCCCATACCGCCAATCCAGGTCCAGGCGCCGGGGATTTGCATTGATTTCAATAGCTGTATTGTGAGTGGCTGCCCAGTCGATCAACTGATTCATGTCAAGTTTGCTCTCCTTGCGTTTTAGCAACAACCTTCCTGTGGGATGGCCGATAATTCTTGTAGCCGGATGTTCGATAGCCCTCATGAATCGTTCCATCATCTGCTCAAGGGGCATCTCCAGTCCGGAGTGAACACTTGCGATGACCAAATCAAAGCCCTCAAGAATTTCATCCGGATAATCAAGGGATCCGTCACTCAGAATATCCGATTCAATTCCCTTGAATACTCTAAAGTTAACCCCTTCCTCCTTCAGTTGATCATTCAGCTTGTCAATCTCTTCCCACTGCCTTTTTACCTCCTCAATCGACAATCCCCCCGCATAGGCAGCCGTCCTGGAGTGGTCACAAATTCCCAGGTATTCATATCCCCGGCGGACTGATGCCCTGGCCATCTGTTCGATGCTGTATTTCCCGTCACTCCATGTACTGTGAGCGTGAATCACACCACGGATATCCGACTCCTTGACCAGGGGCATCTCTTCGTGTTCTTCAAAGAATACCACCTCTCCCCGATCTTCACGCAGTTCCGGCAGGATATAATTCAGGTCTAAATACCGGTAAATATCTGCCTCCGATTGATAAGAAACCGGCTGGTCAAAATCCGTATTCCCTTCTTTATCGAGTTTGAATAACCCGTATTCATTTAACGCCATGCCCCGTTCCCTTGCACGCTGCCGTAAGGCTACGTTATGTTCCTTACTGCCGGTAAAATACATCAGGGCGGCCGGAAACTGTTCCGGTTTGACAATCCGAAGATCCACCTGCCGGCCCTCTTGAGTACGAATGGAACTTTTTGTCTCACCCCGGCCCAAAACCTCCACAACAATCGAATGCTGTACAAAAGCATCGAAAATAGCCGGAGCATCCGATTCTTGCGCCCCAATCAGAATATCGATATCCCCGATAGTCTCATTGGACCGGCGAACCGAACCGGCCACTTCGATCCGCCTGACACCTTCGAGAGTCTTTAAATAGTCCAGGATCGGTTCCGCTACCTCCAGGGCTTCATCCAGGAGGCATCTCTCTCCGAACTGTTCCAGCCACTCGATCGATTTGATAATTTTTTTTGCCGATTTTTCACCCAGCCCATCCAGGGCTGCGACCCGCCCGTCTTCACAAGCTCGTTTTAACTCTGCAATTTCCGTAATTCCCAGTTCACGATGAATCTTTAAAATATTCTTCGGGCCCAATCCGGAAATCTCAAGCCATCGAATCAGTTCCTCTGGGACACGTTCCTTCAGATCCTCCAATACCGGCATGGACCCGGTTTCCGCATAGGCATAAATATCTTCGGCAATCCCTTTACCAATTCCTTTCAGGTCGGTCAGTGATTGCTCCTTAATGATCCGGTCGATTTGATCACTGAGTCCCTCTATCGTCTGTGCGGCACGGTCGAATGCTATAGCCCGAAACCGGTTCTCCCCTGCAAGCTGCATCAGGTTATAGACTTCACGAAGTTTATCGGCAATTTCCTGGTTTGTCGGCATAGGGGTCAGTTTACAGTGTGTCAGTTTACAGTATGTCAGTGTATCAGTGTGTCAGTGATCAGTAAACAGTTAGCAGTTATCCGCCTGTTGGCGGATTGTGCTGATTTTCAGTCTACCGGTGAAATTTTAATTTATACCTCCAAAGTTAATTATATCTGGGGACTTCAGGCGAATGTTAAATCAAATGGCTTCTGCTTTTATAAATCCCCGCGTATGAACACTCCGACAATCTCCGATAATACGAATGTTCCGTTGCCCTGCATTTTGATTCCACCGATTTTTACAAAGTAAAGATTTTAGATCCCATGATTTGTACATTTATACCGTATAAACAAACTATCACCCAATAATTAGTACTGTCAGATAAAGTTCGCTGTACCCCCCGTTGACAGATGCCAAATTCCCTTTATGAAATTCAATTTTTTTAAACGTCTCACCCTTACACTGGCTTTATTTCTAACACTGAATTTTATAGGCCTGCAGGCTCAGAACACCCTGCAGTCGCCCGGTCAGTTCCTCGGGTATGAACTGGGGGAACGGTTTACTCCCCATCACCGGGTCCTCAGTTATATGAAGCATGTTGCTGAAAACTCCGACCGCGTCACCCTTCAACAATACGGAACCACTTACGAAGGACGGGAACTGGTTTACCTGATCCTGACTCATGCCAGAAATCATACGAATATCGAGGAGATCCGGACGAACAATTTGAAACTTACCGGATTGATGGAGGGTAACCCCACTGAGAATCTCAAGGCGATCGTCTGGCTCAGCTATAATGTCCACGGCAATGAGGCCTCCAGCAGCGAGGCTGCCATGAAAACATTGCATGAATTGGCAAATCCTTATAATACCCAGGCTGCACGTTGGCTGAACAATACCGTTGTAATTCTGGACCCCATGCTGAATCCCGACGGACGCGACCGGTATGTGAACTGGTATAACCGTACGGCCGGTAAATCATTCAACCCGGTTTTCGATGCCCGTGAACACCACGAGCCCTGGCCCGGCGGCCGTACCAATCATTACTATTTTGACCTGAACCGGGACTGGGCCTGGCGCACACAAACCGAAAGCGAACAACGGATCCCGGTCTACCAGCAGTGGATGCCGCATGTTCATGTAGATTTTCACGAACAAGGATACAATGCTCCCTATTATTTTGCCCCGGCCGCAGAACCGTTTCACAAAGCGATCACCGACTGGCAGCGTGAATTTCAGACGACGATCGGGCAAAACCACACAGAATATTTTAATGAAGAGGGATGGCTTTATTTTACACGTGAAATATTTGATCTGTTCTATCCCAGCTACGGCGATACCTGGCCTACCTTTAACGGAGCCATCGGCATGACTTATGAACAGGCAGGCCACAGCCAGGCCGGGTTGGGAATCATCAAACAGGAAGGGGACACGCTCACTTTGAAAAACAGGCTGACCCGACACCATATAACAGGAATTTCTACTGTCGAAACCACCTCTCAACAGTCCCGGCGTGTGATCAGTGAATTCCAGTCTCATTTTCGACGGGCCAACAACAGCCCGGAAGGGGAGTATAAAACCTATATTATTAAGGGAGATAACCCGCCTGACAAAATCCATAATCTCCTCACATTCCTCGATCAAAATCAAATCTTCTATGGACAGGCAGGCACCGGAAGGAATCTCGAGGCATACAATTTTACAACCGGGCAGCCCGAACGGATCCGGGTTGAACAAAACGATATTCTGGTAAGTGCCTACCAACCCCAGTCCCAACTGGTTCGGGTACTTTTCGAACCCCGCCCTGAATTGGCCGACTCTCTTACGTATGACATCACAGCGTGGGAGACCCACTACCGGTTTGGCCTCAAAGGCTATGCTTCTGCTTCCCGAATGGAGCCGGGTGAGGAAGTCCTGCCGGATACCTATCGCACGTTTACCGAAATCGGTGAAGCCGAACGGCCCTATGCCTATCTTGTCCCATGGCAATCCATGGATGACGCCCGTTTTTTAGCTGAAATCACAGGCAAAGGTATCAAAACCCGATTTTCAAGTATCCCCTTTACCATCGATGAACAAGAGTATGAGGCGGGAACACTGATCATTACCCGTGCCGGCAATCAGGCACTGGGTGACCGTTTTGATGAAATCGTTTCTGAAACAGCGCAAAATCATTCGCGCCGGCTTCACCGGGCGGAGTCCGGCTTTGTCGAAAACGGATCCGATTTCGGATCGTCCAATGTCCGGTACCTGGAATCTCCGGACGTTGCTGTGTTGTCGGGAGCCGGAACCTCCCCCAATTCAACAGGTGAAATCTGGCACTTTTTTGACCGTCAATTACACTATCCGGCCACCCTGATCGATACGGATCACTTGCCTCATGCAGACCTGGATCAATTCAATGTATTGATTATGCCCTCGGGTAGTTATGATGAAAAGATCACCGATGACACGTTAAAACGAATACGGGAGTGGGTTCAAAACGGCGGACGTTTGATTGCAGTCGGCCAGGCAAATCGAATCCTCGCAGGAAAGGAGGGGTTTGCCTTAAAGGAAAAAATAACTTCAGAAGAAACAGATTCTACCGAATCCCGTGAAAACTTGTTAAAGGTCTATGCCGAGCAAGACCGTGAATCTGTTCGCAACTCAAATCCCGGTTCCATTTTCCGGATTACGCTGGACAATACCCACCCCCTGGCATTCGGATATGAGGAGACTTATCACTCACTGAAACTGGATGCGGAAGCCTACCGGTATCTCGAGGACGGATGGAATGTTGGAACCGTAAGAAGCCGGGATGCCCATTTGAGTGGTTTTGTCGGTCACCAGGCAAAATCAAAGCTGGAGCATAGCCTGACGTTTGGTGTCGAGCCAATGGGAAGTGGAGTGACCGTCTATATGATCGATAATCCTTTGTTCCGGGGATTCTGGGAAAATGGAAAACTTTTGTTTGTCAATGCCGTTTTTATGACGGGTCAGTGATCTGAGTGTCCCCGCGCTATATATTGAAGAAGAATTTGTACTTTATCCGAAAGACGGTTTTGAATAACCAGGATTTTTGATCAAGGTCAAGGCCAGTCCGCCAGATGGCGGATGTGAGGATGTTAAAATTCCGCTCCTCTTTTATACCACGGAGCGATAGCGGAGTGATAACAAAGCTCATTTTTTGAACGCGTTAGCGATATTGAGCAATCCGCCAGGCGGCGGATGCAAAGCCTTCTGAAAACGAATGCATGCTTGTTGTTGTTCATCCAATAACGAACCAACCAACTTTTTTTGTCATGATCCGAACTCTTATTATTCCTATCCTGATCTTTGTATCTGTCCAGTTTGCCTGTACGAGGAGCCAGGTAGACTCCGTCCCCGATCACTACCCGAATTCCAGCCTTCTCATCGAGGCCTCCGAACTGAATACCCGGTTGGAGCAATCCGATCTGTTTCTGATTGATACGCGATCCGAAACAGTGGGAAAGTTTATTCCGGGAGCGATCCATTTTCAATCGGTTGAAAGGTTATCGGACCCCGATCATCCCGTTGACGGCTATCTCATCCCCGCAGAAGAGTTCGAATCCTTGATGCGGGAGCTCGGCTTAAACAGGGACGACCGTGTTGTCATCTATGACGATGGAAATGCATTGAGGGCTGCCAGGCTTTTTTATGCTCTGGAATATCACGGATTTTCAAATGCCTCCATATTGAATGGAGGATGGAGCAACTGGCAGAAAGAAGGATATCCGGTCAGTGAAGCCATAAAAACGAGTTCGGGTGTCAGGGGCAATTTCATGGCTGAGGTTCAGGAGGAAAGAATATGTACGTTTGATGAGATACGTGAAGCTTCACAAAACCCGGACAAGGTCATACTGGATGTACGGTCGGCCGAAGAGTACGAGGGCACGCGGGTCAGGGCAGAGCGCGGCGGACACATTCCGAATGCAGTCAACCTGGAATGGAGTCAGGTAATTGAATCAGGCGATGTGCCGAAATTCCTTCCGGCTTCACAAATTCAAGCCAAATACGATGTAATGGGGATTACACGAGACAAAGAGGTGATCCCTCACTGTCAAAGCAATGTACGGGCCTCCCATGCTTATTTTACCCTGCGGCTGATGGGGTACGACTCTGTACGCCCCTATGAAGGCTCCTGGGCCGAGTATGGGAACCGCGAAGATGCCGTGATAGAAGGGCCTGAAAGCTGAAATCTGAATCTTGTACTTTGATCTTTTTAAAGCTCTCTACCGCTTTTTCTTTGAAGTGAAAGCTTGAATCCCATACGATTTTTGTCATCTGGCATCCTGTAATTAAAGGGGCACGCGATTCATAATTCATTCACAAAAAGGTTTTTTTTGGCCGGTAAGAAAAAACTAAACTGTAAATCGGCTTTTAAAGACTGCCCGCCATGAAAGCAATGGTTTTTACAAAACCCGGGAAACCGATGGAGCTCCGGGAAGTACCGGTTCCCGAACCGGAAAAAGATCAGGTACGGATCAGGATATCGGCCTGCGGAACGGTAAATTCAAAGGATCCGGGGTTCTTATCATAGAATAAATAGTTTGTTACCGGCCCTGTCTTAAATCCTGATCCGTACTTACTCTCAGGCTTCAAACCCTTCGATGGACAGATTCTCAGGAGTCCGGTCAGGAGGTTTGGCGGATATGAAGAAAAGAGTTGACGGCAGGCTGCTCAATGATCTGCGGTTCATCAGATCCCGGCCATCTTATAAGAATAGAATCTACAGATTCAACATCTCCAAGCCCGAAATGAAGGTGAGTATTATTATTCCCAAATGAGCTACCGGTTGATACGGTTTTATACAAGCTATTCATACCCCTCTTTCCACTTGGAATTTTGACCTCCACTCTGGCACCTATAGCCTGCCGGTTGGCCGCCACTCCTTCAAGTTTCAACGATAACCAGTTGCCTGTTTTTCTTTGATTTTCGAACAAAGCATTATGATAAAAATCACCTTCCACAGCTCCTCCCAGTACCATGTAGATATCCAGCGTCCCATTATTATCGAAATCAGCCATGGATACTCCATGTCCCTTTTGTAAATGTCCCACACCACTTATTGCCGTCGATTCGTAAAATCGTTGGCCTCCATGGTTTAAAAACAGCCGGTTAGGGATGATCGCAGACAGATCGGGGGCGCCGGTGCCGATGTAAATATCCGGATAACCGTTATTATTCAAATCCCCGAAATTTGCCCCCATTCCAAACATAGCGGAATTTAAACCCATTTCTTCCGTTACATCCTGAAAGGTCTCATCCCCCATATTTTTATATAACCTGGGATATTCTGATTGTGTTGGCAGGCCCAGATGTTCACGAGACACTTCCTCCGTAACCTGATTTATTGCACGTACATCATACGTGATGACAAAAATATCCTCCAGGCCGTCGTTATTATAATCAAAAAACCAGGTCGGAAAACTGAAAAGGGGAAGTTGAACTCCGGCTTTTCGGCTGATTTCTTCAAATTGCGGGAGTCCGTCACGATCCAATCCGCGGTGGACGAACAGCTTGTTCTGTCCCCCCATCACCGAAACATATAAATCGGGCAGGCCGTCGTTATTCATATCCCCCCATGAGGCTCCTTTTACAAACTCATCCAGTTCAAAACCGTTTAGATTTTCATACCGTGTAAAGGTTTCATTACCATTATTCATGAAGAAAGCAGACGGGTAGGATTGCGGTTCTTCATCACTTTCTACAAAAAAGTCCTGCCAGGCTGAAGAAGATTCGTTGCCAACAAAAATATCGAGATATCCATTTTGATTGATATCGGCAAATGCTGCCGTCTGGGTAGGTATTTCTTCATACAATCCGGATGAAATAGTGATATCCGTAAAGGTCCCGTCCCCGTTATTTCGAAGAAGTGAGTTCGGATGCTCTCCATGCTGAGCCAGCCAGGCCCCCCTAAGAATCAGGATATCAACATACCCGTTGTTATTAATATCCGCACATTCAATATTTAAGCCTCCCATAATCCCTTCCAGGCCGGCGGCAATTGTGCGGTCGTTAAATCCGCCCTGGCCATCCGATTCATAGAAAATAACCTGGTCGCCAAATCCATAGGAAGTTGTAAAAATATCAAGACGTCCATTACCGGTAAAATCTTCGGTGCAGGCACTGCCGGAAATGCGGTTATCTCCTATATTCTTCTCCATTCCCGTATCTTTAAAAAGGGGCACCCTCAAATCTCCGGGCACATCTTCGTGGTCCTGTAACCCCGGAATAAGGTAGTGGGAATCCATTCCTTCAGGATAACTGCCATTGGCTATGTGAGCGAGATTATACATCCATTGATACGTATAGTTGCCCGGATAACGCTCAAGGAGAAAATCCAGATGTCGGATGGATGATTGGATATAGCTTTTGTTTTGATGGACAGCTTGATCGTCAAACGGAAGAATACAGTTGGATGGCGTGTAATTCTCGAAACAATTCCTGACTTCAGCGAGTCGTAAATAACTGACAGCAAGTGCCCGATGGGTCAAGTGCTGAGAAACAGAATCAGCCAGTGTCTCATTCAAATTCTGTAAAATGGGAATAGACTTTTCAATCACTCTTGAATTTTGATGTTCCAACGCCTGGTAATATTGAAGCTGAGTCTGTCCGGGATTGGCATCTGCAAGGGAATCAACCAATGAAAGCCTGAATTCATTCGCATAGAAATATTTGAGCGGTTCCTTCTTGGCATCCACAATAATACTGTCAAGTTTCGCAACCATCCGATCGTGATTCATTTGTTCGGTTTTGTTTAAATCCTCCGAACACCCGATTAACAGAACAAAGAATAGCCATGCGATAAAAAATAAATAAATCTGATTTTTCATTAATCCGGGCCCTGAATTCAATTAATAGAAGGCTTTGAAAAACCAGGGGTTTTGTTCAAGATCAAAACCTGAGTGAATTTGAAACCGTAGCTTATTAGCTATAAGTGAGGATTTCAAATTCACGAAAATGCCAATATTGGGCAAAACAACGCTCATTTTTTGAACACGCAGTGATTTTGCAAAGCCTTCTAATAATATCCTGTTTCATGAACATAATATTTTTATGTGATGATTATCCGTTTACCGCTGAAACTCCCCGGCAGACAAGGTATCCAGGCGGCTTACGACCTGACGCACAAAGCGAACAATGCGCTCCGTCCCGGCTAAGTTGATTTTGTCAGGCGTATCTCCCGGAAGATGATAGTCAGAATGAGTTCCTGTAAATATATGTACAGCCGGAATCTGTTTGTCATAAAATGCGGTATGATCGCTAGCCCCGGAACCGGAGGACACATGATTCACCTGCAGGGAATCTCCATTTGCTTCAACCAGCAGATCCTCCCAAAGATCCAGGGTTCCCGTACCCAATACCGTAAGTTCATTTTCCTCCATACGGCCGATCATATCCAGATTGATCATCGCTTTGATCTGATCCAGGGGGACAACCGGATGTTTGACGAAATAACGGGAACCGATCAACCCCATTTCTTCTCCTGAAAATGCTATAAAAATCAGGGTCCGGTGTGGCCGGTATTCAGAAAAATAGTGAGCCAGTTCCAGTATTCCTGCTGTACCCGAGGCATTGTCATCCGCTCCCGGATGAATCACGTCATCAATGTCCGGGAACATGGAAACGATCCCCCCCTTTCCCTGGCCGTCAAAGTGTGCTCCGATGACAAGAAATTGTTCAGGCTCCCGGGTTCCTTGGATGATTCCGATCACATTCCTGGAGAGAATCTCTTCCTGCCTCATGGCCTGGGCCATCGGCCCCTGTAGGACAAACGACTGTAAGTAAGTCCCCCCATCCCCACCCGGTTCAAGTCCGAAATTTTTAAAATGATCTGCAAGGTAATTTGCAACTTTCGCTTCCTCCGGAGAACCGGCCAAGCGGCCTTCCATCGTGGAATCGGCCAGCCAGGTGATATGCTGTTCAATATCAGCAGAATGTATTTCAGGGGATAACCGGTGGGCTTCTTCTGCACAACCCTGGAACAGGAACAGAACCGGCGTTAAAATGATCAGGATGAAATATCTAACAGGAATTCTGCAAAAAATTCTGTTCATGGCATGGATTCTTATAGTTTCGTGCAATTCGATCAAACCTAACGGTTTCCGATGAAGAAATAGGTCAAAAAAATAAATTTAGTGAAAATAACAGACACTTCATGACCCTTCCCAAGGCTTCTGTGTCCATCTAATCCCCTCCAATGTTCTGGCGGAACGGATACTCAACGTTCGGTTATAAAAACCGGAACCACTTGTACAGAAGCAACCGGAATAGACAGCGTCAGCGGAGCCCGGGATTTCGGTTTTTTATCAATTCTGAATTCAACTACATGCTCAGCGAATCCACTTCCTGCCGGTGTTCAATTAATAATCACGTTCTGGAGTCGTTTTATCGCACCGGTCCTATTTTAAATTTCATTGAAGCTAAATGATTTCTGCCTTATCTTTCCCGTTCACCACAACAAAGGTTGGGGGTGCTTGCATCATGCGGGCTGAGATTAAACCCTAAACACCTGATCCGGGTAATACCGGCGAAGGGAAACCTGATCTGCCTTTCATTACGCAGTTCAGTTCTGCAAGTTAACCTCCTCCTCTTATCCATCAACTATAAGACGGAGGAATTTATGTTTTTAAATCGTTATTTCCAGGTATTCTTACTACTCTTGTTCATCTTTCCGGCTACGGAAATCAACGCACAAATCATAGAAGGGGTTGTCCGGGATGCGGGCAACCGCGAACCCCTGATCGGTGCCAACATTATCCAGGCCCAAACCTCAAACGGTACTTCGACCGATGAACAGGGCTTTTTCAAACTCCAGCTCACTGAGGACGGTCCGGATCGAATTACCGTCAGTTATTTGGGATACCGTACGCGGACTCTGACCCTTGAAGACGAGGAGACGGATCAACCCCTTGAGATCCAGCTTCGCCGGCAGACGATTCAAAGCGGAGAGGTTTTTGTACAGGCTCTCAGAGTGGATGAATCCAATCCGATTGCCTACTCGAATGTGACACGGGAGGATATTGAACGTAAAAACCTGGGTCAGGATATCCCCTACCTGGTCAGTTCCACGCCTTCAGTCGTTACCACATCCGATGCAGGTGCCGGCATCGGCTATACGGGTATTCGCATCCGCGGTGTGGATCAGGCCCGGATCAATGTTACCATCAATGGTATTCCCTTGAATGACGCCGAGTCCCATGGAGTCTGGTGGGTCAACATGCCGGACCTGGCTTCTTCAGTCGAGAATATTCAGATCCAACGCGGAGTCGGATCCTCTACTCACGGAGCGGGAGCCTTCGGGGCCACCATGAATCTCCAAACCGCCCGTATGGAGCAGGATCCCTATGGCCGGATCAATACCTCCGCAGGCTCGTTCAACACCCGTAAATACAATGTGCTTCTTGGCTCCGGGCGGGTTGGCAATGGTTGGCAATTTGAAGGAAGGCTTTCGAAGATCGAGTCGGACGGATATATCGACCGGGCGTCATCCGACCTGAAGTCGTTCTACCTCTCGGGCTCCCGGGAGGGGGAACACAGTTTATTGAAGGCAGATGTGTTTTCAGGCCAGGAACGAACCTACCAGGCCTGGAACGGAGTCCCCGAACCGATCCTGAACAATGATCCAGGGCAGCTCGAACACTATCTTTCCCAACTATGGATTACAGGAGAGGAAGCCGACCGAATGCGCGACAACCTGGGAAACCGCCGGTTTAACGAATATACCTATGAAAATCAGGTAGATAATTATCAGCAGGATCATTACCAGTTGCATTATTCCTACCAGTTCCCGGAGGGCTGGTTATTGAATACCTCTTTTCACTACACCTATGGACGGGGGTATTATGAACAGTACAGAGAGAATGATCCGTTGGGAACCTACAATATCGAACCGATCGAAATGGGAGGAGAAACGATTGCCCGTTCCGACCTGATCCGCCGGCGCTGGCTTGACAACCATTTTTACGGAACGGTATTCTCTGCCACATATCGTTCGGCAGACCGATGGAACCTGACAGTCGGCGGCGGGTACAACGAGTACGACGGCGATCACTTCGGGGAGGTAATCTGGGCACGTTTTGCAGGAAACAGCGAGCATGAAGACCGCTACTACGACAACAACGGCTTCAAAACCGACTTTAACCTGTACGGGAAATTTATTTATAACCTGACCGATGCATTGAGCTCTTACCTGGACTTGCAATATCGTTCGGTTTCCTATCGCTTTCTCGGAAAAAGTGTAGAGGAAGTGAACGGTGAACAACAGGCGGTAGATCTGGGTCAACAGGTACAGATCGATTTTTTCAACCCGAAAGCCGGGTTGGTTTACCGGCTGGACAATAACCAGCGGTTGTTTGCTTCCCTGAGTGTGGGGGGTAAAGAACCGACCCGCAGTGATTACGTGGAGTCAACGCCTGACAGCCGCCCGAAACCGGAACGGCTCTTTGACTATGAAGCAGGATATTCTGCGAAATTCGACCGTTTTTCTGCAGGTGTAAACCTTTATTACATGGATTATGAGGATCAGTTAATTCTGACCGGCGCTGTCAACGATGTAGGTGCGTACGTCCGCGAAAATGTTGCCGACAGCTACCGTGCCGGGATCGAACTTCAGGGATCCGTCCGTCTCATTCCACAACTGGCTCTGGAGGCCAATGCCACATTCAGCCGGAATAAGATCCCGGAATATACCCGCTACCTGGACAACTTTGACGAAGGGGGACAGAACACCGAAGCCTATGAAAATTCCGATATCGCGTTCTCTCCCGGATTCATCAGTAATGTTACCCTCACCTATCAAACCGGTGGACTGACAGGAGCCCTTAGCCATAAGTATGTGTCCAGGCAGTATCTTGACAATACTCAATCCGAGAGTCGCTCCATCGATCCTTATTTTATTCAGGATCTCCGGATCGGTTATTCGTTCGATCGGATTCCCTATCTCAGTGCCTTATCCGCCACATTGCAGGTTAACAATCTGCTTGACATAAAATACGTTTCCAACGGGTACACCTTCGGCTGGATCGCAGGGGGCGAAGAGCAGTCCTTTAACTATTACTATCCCCAGGCCGGACGTAATGTCCTGATAAAGGTACAAGCCGGGTTTTAGGAAGTGGGTCAAAAGTGAAAAGGCAGAAGCCGCTGATTTTCATCTGCCGCGTTCTGCCTTTCGCCTTTTTCCAGTTACGGGATAGAAATCGTAACGGGGACTTTCGTCTCCTCCCACTGGAGAACGAGATCGGCACTGTTGTTCGAGACATTCTCAAAATAGAACATCATCTGTTCCGTAAATGGTCCCTCTTCCGGTTCTACCTGAATGCGAAGGGCATCGGCAGAGGGATCATATTCGGTTCCCCAGGAGTGAGATGAATTGATGATCACTGTCCATTCATTAATTCCCGGAACCGTATAGAGAGAATACTCACCGGCATCAAGCGGTTCACCTTCAATGAGTACATCATCGGAAAAACTGATATAGGTCGACTCATTTGCACCGGCACGCCATACATTTCCATACGGCACAAGCTCTCCGAAAATATCACGATCCCTGACTCCCGGGCGGCCATAGGTCAAATGGACTTCTGTCGTTCCAATCGTTTGGCTCACAGCCGCATTGGGGCTGATACGGGGAGAATCTCCTCCTCTTTCCTGGGCCCATCCTGATTCTGAAAAAAGCACCAGTACAAGTCCTGCTATCAAAAATGTAGAAAATGAAAATAGGCGTTTCATAGGCATATCGAGTTTTATTTTAGATTTATGAGATTCAAGTTCCTATTAGCTGATGAAAATTTGATCTGTAAATTAAAAATTCCGGTTCCCGTCCCGAGTTCATAAAACAGGGCAAGACCAAAAATTCCTTAGGAACTGTCTTTCAAAAGATGCGGAAAATCCTTTTTGAACTTGGCAATTTTCGGAGCAATCACAACTGAACAATACCCGGCATTTGGATTATTATCATAATAATTTTGATGGTAATCTTCCGCTTTGTAGTAATTTTCAAGGGGAGAGACTTCCGTCACGATCGGATCCTCCCATAAATCCGACGCATCCGTTTTTTCTCTGGACTGTTCTGCAATCCGTTTTTGATCCTCATCATGATAAAAGATGGCAGACCGGTACTGAGTCCCTACGTCAGCCCCCTGGCGATTCAGGGTCGTCGGGTTGTGGGTATGCCAGAATACTTCAAGAAGTTCTTTAAAAGAGATGATAGATGGGTCGAAAGTAATACGGGCAACTTCGGCGTGTCCTGTGCGGCCGGTTGTTACTTCCCGGTATGAGGGGTTTTTAACATTTCCTCCGGAATATCCCGATTCTACGGATATCACTCCATTTACCCTTTGATAGATCGCTTCCACACACCAAAAACAGCCGGCTCCGAATGTCGCTTGCTGATATCCCTCCTGCTCTGCAGGTTCGTCATTTTGTGTCATCACCATAGTTATTAAGGATAATAAAATTAGTTTTACCATACGCTTTCTCCACTAAGTTAGTGACCGTTCCTTTTGCATGATTCATAAATTATTTTTTTCAACGATTTCAACTACAACTTACCAAGTAGAACCCACATATTTCGAGAAGGCTTTAAAAGATTGCTTCACGTTCAATAAATGAGTGTTCTTTTGGACAAAATCTGCATTTTTGCGAATTCAAAATCATCACTTATAGCAAATAAACTGCGGTTTTGATCCTAACCTAAACTCGCTGGTTTTGCAAAGCTCTCTTTAAATCATGCAATGCATACCCTTTCATGCTGTACACATCCTATCATAATATCCTAAAGTAAACTGAAGTGAGTGTTGTACCCAATACGGCAAATTGTGAAGATTCATAGTTATAAACCCGCCAGACTTTAATATAGTGCCCTTTGCATACATTTTTTTACAACTCTGCTCCTTTCAATCCACAGGCTTCCTTATTGTAAACTATTTGAACGGTTCTACACGGATTCCCCTGCTTGCAATCTTGATCCCAGGCTCCGTCCGGCTCGGCCGTAATTCGTATGCCGACAGATCATAGGAAAAAACGGGCTGCCGGATTGTCCGTTAGCCGGTGATTTGAATTTGTGGGGTTTCAACGATAACGGCTTCCGGCAAATAAAAAAGGAGGTTCGTAAAAAAACGAAGATTGAAACAACCGGGATCAGGTTGCGGTGGATTGAGCAGAAAACCGGGGATGAATCCTGAGAGAGAAAAGTCCGGCGATCAGCATGGAAGCCATACCGGCAATCAGCATATATTCAATGGGGACTTGCATGTCCAGCAGAAGGCCCACCATAAAAGGACTGATTGCAGTACTAAAGACCATGAAAGAAGAGAAAAGACTGCGAACGGTTCCGATCATCGATGAGCCGAACAATTCAGCCCAGAGAGCCGATTTGATATTTCCGCCGACTCCCATGGTAACTCCCAGCAATCCCATATAGACAAATGCCGAAAAACTGGAAGAAAAAAACACTGGAATTGCGATTCCGGCAATCATCGGAAGCATATAAAAAGGGAAAAGCGATTGAGCTGAAAAACGGTCGATTGCCGGCCCGATTCCAATCGAACCGAGGATCCTGAAGAGCGCAAACGAAATAAATGCCGTAGCGATCAACCCGGCGGTCCACCCCAGCTCCGAAGCAATACTTACCTGATACAAAAACAAACCCGTAGTCCAGAACGGAGGCAGCAAAACAGCCGGGATCAGATACCAGATACGATTATCACTAAAAATTTTAGAATAATTCTCGCGGGCGCTGTCTGTCGTTTCCTCCGAATCCGCAGGATTGGACGTACCCGAATCATCCCGCCCGATCAACATATACACCAGTGGAATCATAATAAGCCCGACACAAATTGCAATGACGCCCCATGCCGCTCTCCAGTGGACGAGTGCAAGCAGACCGGCAATCAATACCGGAAGAATGGCTTCTCCGAGCGGATAGCCGATGCTCGACACACTGAGTGCTTTCCCCCGCTGACCGTCATAGAACCTTGCCATGGCGGTTTGCGCGGTATGGCTGCTGAGCCCCTGCCCGGCGAGCCTTAAAAATATGATTCCGAGAAACAGAACACTGAGGTGCCAGGAGACCATCACAATCAGGCTGGCAAATAACAATCCGACGGCCACCCATAAACTATACCAGCGAAGGGGAATTCGGTCAATCCATTGGCCCAGCCAGGGTAGAGATGCCGCACTGATCAGGGTTGCAAGGGAATACATGGTTCCAAAACCTGCATTCGACAAGACAAACGCGTCCAGGAAAAACGGGACAAAGAGAGAAATTAAAAACGTTTGGCCGAAACTGGAAAAGAAGGTCAGCGAAACACCGAATGAAAGGAGTTTGCGTTCCTGAAGTACAAATGTAAGATAACTCATATTATATAAACGGCTTGCCTGGCTTCCCGTCAACCATCAGGCAAGTGGGGTTTTTCAATTCTTCCGTCTGTGTTTAAATAATTGATTTTAATTTTGGGGTCCTTCTCAAACGGGCCTATAAAGTTAAGCCTTTTTCCCGCAACGATAAAGAGTAATCTAATATCAGACCTATAGAAGGTATCTATGGAAGTGTGCCAACAGATCGGCGATGACCTCTGTATTATGATATGAACAGAATCAACGCCTGATATAGCCTTGCCATTACAAAAGAAATAAATGGCTTATTGCATCGACGGGATTCCGAGCAAGACGTCTGTTGAAGCCGACAGACAAAACTCACCCACCGGTCTCTCATCAGACAAGGTCAGACGACAGGAAGGAATGTGGAGCAACAAAACCCACTGCGTGAGGAAGTAACTCCGCCTTGTATGTAAAAATCAGCTTACGAACGTTTATTCGTAATCCAGACTCTTGACTTCAATTGCACTCGGTCCTTTGGGTGTCTCTTCAACATCAAACTCGACCTTTTCGCCATCTTCGAGACCTTGGTTGTCTCCAAGATTCGGAATATTATTTCTGTGAACAAAAACATCTTCACCGCCTTCATCCGGTTCAATAAATCCAAAACCTTTCTGCGCGTCAAAAAATTTAACTTTACCTTGTTGTGGCATAATATAATAGTACTTATTTGAGCATCTGTTTCTCGATAATCATTCACTGAGCAGGAATGTATTATCCATACCTTTCAGAAAAGATGATTATTTACCTGATTGCAGATAGCAATTAATAACAATAGAACTCATAATAAGGGTCTTCCGGAGGAATACCAATTTATAATGCAGATTCATTCCCCGGCCTCCTTCGTATCCGGGAGCACGATCCCCAGCCGTTTTGCACGTTCTCTCCACTTCTGACGTGCCAGTTTCTGCATATCTTCAATGGCATCGATTTCATCCACAATCTCCATCCCCAGAAGGGTCTCCACCACATCCTCCATCGTTACAATCCCTGAAAATCCCCCGTATTCATCAACCGCCACAGCAATGTGCTCTTGTTTTTTCAACAAACGCTCCATTAAGACCTTAAGAGAGACGGTGTCCGGAACAATCAGTATATCTCTTTTGATTTCACTCAGTTTTTTATCACCCTCGTTGTTGGACAAGCCCAATAACATATCATCTTTCAGTACATAACCTTTTATATCTTCCTCATCCTGATCATATACCGGCAGCCGGGAAAAGTACAAATCGTTGTCATCAGTACTGTCCAGCGCCTTTCGAATCGTTTGATCCTGCTGGAATCGTACAACCACAGGGCGCGGAGTCATTACATCCTTGACTCTTAAAGAGCCAAACCGGATCAGATTTTTAAAAATATTGGATTCATCCTCTTCAAAAATTCCTTCTTCCAATCCCCTGTCCGCCATAGCACTAAATTCTTCACGGCTAACAGTAGGCTGATTTTCCTCTTTGGAAAGCCCCCTGGTAATCCCCTTTGAAAGCAAGACCAGCGGATAGGTCAGAACAATCAAAATCTTTGTGGTTCGAGCTGAAAAACCCGACAATTGTTTCCAGTAGGTTGCTCCCAGCGTCTTGGGAATAATTTCCGAAAACACGAGGATCAACAGGGTAAGTATTGCAGACGATATGCTGACGTAAGCATTTCCAAAAACCAGTTGTGCCTGGGCTCCCACTCCGGCAGCCCCTACGGTATGGGCAATCGTATTCAGGCTTAAAATAGCTGATAAAGGCTGATCAATATCCTTCCTTAGCGATCTGAGCAGCAAGCCCGTCTTCTCTCCATTTTTCTCCAGCATGGCAACATATGAAGGAGTAACGGAAAGCAATACCGCTTCAAGTATGGAACACAAAAAGGAAACTCCAATTGCCAACAAAAGATAAAATATAAGTAAGGCCATGCCTTAAGATAGAATATCAAATTGACATCTGTAAATCCCTGGAATAGAAAACATCCCTGCGGTTAGTCACTTGGACGAAAATCTCAACTTTTGGATTTCCTGGTTTTTTTTGGGGAGGGATCATTTTACCACCGAAGGAAATAGAAAAAACCTAAGCACCTGAACCATAAAGGTTTACAGAATACTTAGGCTTTTATTCGGTGCCCTGGACTGGACTCTAAGTTTGAAATCCATGTCAAACAAAACCCTTCTAACCCCTTCATAAACGCTTATAATGTAATATATAGTTACTTACTGAAATACGGCAATTACAAGATTTGTTTCACAGATGTTTCACAGATTTAGTATTATGCAGGCAACTTATAACGAACCCATCCTACTATGCCTGCTACTTTTCATTTCTATCTGCACAATACTCCAAATAAGCAAGGGCTTCATTGGATCTATCTACGTATCACCTACAACCGAAAACTGAAATTCTACAATACTGGAATTCGGATTACACCGAATGACTGGAACCCTGATAAAGAACATGTACGTCGAGGCCACCCCCACTACAACAAATTGAATCAAGAGCTGAGTATAATCAGAAGTAATGCCGAAGAGGCTTATCGGGAATTGAACCGAGAGAAACGAGCCAGTGCAGATGCAATCAAAAAGCGATTAGAGTATGCATCGAAGGACAACTTCTTCACCCTTGCCGACGAATATTTATCGAGCCTGGATAGCGCCGGTCAATTCTGGACCCATAAGCAGACAAAGGTAGCGATCCAGAAGGTAAAAGACTTCCACCGATCGGATCACTTACCTATCAACCTGATCGATGCAGATTTTTTGACAGAGCTTCAGTCCCATCTGAAAAAAAAGAATAAGTCGTCCACGATTATTAAAAATTTCGGGTGTATCAAAAACATTCTGAATCTGGCGGTACGTCAACATTTGATCCCGGTTAATCCAATGAATACTGAACATTTCAAGCTTGTCAAAAATGATAGTGGAGACTCGAAAACAAAATTATCACTGAATCAGATCAGGACAATTGAAAATTTGGATCTAAAACCCGGCTCTAATCTGTGGCATGCCCGGAACGCCTTTATCTTGTCCTTTTACTTTTGTGGTATGCGGTTTGGTGATTTAGCTGAATTACGCTGGAAGAATGTCAAAAATGGACGTTTAACTTACGATATGAACAAAACGGGTAATAGTGTTAGCATACCAATTAAGACCGGCGCACGGCGAATATTAGATGCTTACGAAGGAAAAGATAATAATGGATATGTTTTCCCCTTTTTGGCCAAACTATCAAATGAAGATCAGAAAGACCCTAAATACGTTCGAAAACGGATCAGCAGCTGGAATGCCGTTGTCAATGGGCAGGATTCAGACGGCAAAACGACGGGACTAAAAGCCATTGCAAAACAGGCTGGAATTGATGAAAATATTTCCATGCATGTTGCCCGACACTCATTCGCACAATACGGAGTAAACGACAAAGAGATACCGCCCTACAAAATGATGATGCTTCTGGGGCATAAGAACATTCAAACGACTATGCAGTATCTGAAATCTCTTGATCTGAAAACCGTGGATAACGTAATGGATGAGATATTTTAAAAAATGAACCCCGACGTCCTTCTACAGCTCGCCGAGGTTCTGAACTTATAACGAATAGCATGATACTATGAAATCCGAAGAAAATAAAGATGAGATAGATAACTCTTCACCGGACATACAAGAATCTGATTATAAAACAAAACTTAAGGAAATAATTGAATATTACATTGATCCACCGGTTCCGGAGACCTTTAACTCAATTGAAGTAGAGGGCATCCCTGTTAAAGAATATCCTTTTATCAACTGTAATACTAAAATGAAACATCCGTCAGAGATATTATCAGAGTATAAGATTCAACATACAAATGCTGAACTACTTATTACTAAGAAAGCTCATCTTGAAGAAAGATTAAATTTGAATAGGAGTCTCTGTCTTGACCATTACAAAACAATTAAACAAAAGACTGGTCATTGGTTATGGGATAAAATAATGGAGGCAGGCAATCCTCAAGAATTCAGCGTTGATGAAAGAGAAAAAATTCAATGTTTTATTTATCACTTACATATAATAATCAAACGGGTAATGTTAGGAGAGGAAAAAGAGTTTTTTAAGAACAGTCTAAAGAAATTATGCTTAACGGATAATAAAATAACTTTACACTCCCTACATAACTCTACCGGAGCTGTTGTTTTAGATATTGATGAGTGGATGGATAGAGTCAGTCAGCCACTCGAAGATATTGAAAGAACAGTTTCACGATCAGTTCACTTGTATTTTGAGTACATAAATACCCATTGCTACCTCTACAACCTGAATATTGAATTGATTTTTTCAGAAATCCAAAATAGTTCTTCAATGTATGGCTTCCATCAAAAAAATAGAGCATGGATCAAAAAAACTTTTACATGTCTGAAAAAAGGCTCTATTCCATTAGACAAAGAAATTGATAAAACAATTTTAAACGAAATTGATAATGTTGAAGGGAGAGGATTATCAGATAACAAGGTGGCTAAACAGGTTTCTATTCTATATAAATATAAGTTCGAGAGAATAATTAGTCCTGATCAAGTAAAAAGGATGGTTATTTATGAAAACAGATAAAGCTTTTCATTCACTGAAAAATTGAAAAATTATACTTGTGAGTATTATATACTTGAATTGAAATACAAAAATAAATCAACTGTATGGAAAATCAAGTATTTATTCCTACTGAAAAAGAGTTCAAGAAAATACTGAACGAGACGGTCGACTCCCTTCTTGCACGTCGCATTCCCCAAATTATCCGGCAAGCCAACCGGAAAACTTATCTGACAACTTCAGATGTGAAAGAGCTAACCGGTATGTCTTCCCGTATGCAAAAATATCACCGGGATGCGGGAAATCTTAAATACTCACAAGAAGGGAGGAGAATTCTATATCGTACAGTTGATGTCGAACGATTCATCGAAGAACGACGTGTCAAAACTCAGATATGATGAAAAAGTCAGAGAAAGAAATTAAAATTGATCGCCTTGTAGAGCATGCATTTAGAGCTTATGAAGGGTCGAGAGAACTCTACATAAAGATGCCCATAGAAATGGCTCAATATGCGCTTACACAGCATAAAATTCGAGAAGTGCAGTCATACCTTGCCGGACATTTTATATATCCGGGAAAAGCTCCTATTTGCAATAAACCGGTAATAAAAATTTCCAAACTCTGTAAAACTTCAGTTTCAACTGTCTATCGAGCTTTAAAATGGTTACGGGAGAGAAATTGGATTGGTAAAGATGATCGGAATGGGTGGTACTTTTTTAGGGCTCTGAACAGGATTCACGACATCGAAAAATGGATGTTTTCACGTGCAGTCATCACAAAAAAAAAGATGTGCCTAACATAAAACCTTTTTTTATTTCTGCAGTTATTGCCAGCGCCATTAAGACCGGACTGGCCAACGAGACAGAGCCAAAAAAACGAGGCTCCATGCCGACTTGTTGGCCTGTTCCGGTCTCTTTCATAGAAAAGACGTTAGGTGTGTGCAAACCTACTGCAATTGATTACATGAAAATAGCCAGAAAATCAAACTATTTAAACATGTATTTAAATCAAGAGGAAGTTATCAACCTTACTCCATTCGATATTCGTCATTTACGATTGAGTGATGTTGAAACTATCAAAATTCAATTAATTGGACACGAGAATTATAAAAAAGTCCCAATTTCACACTTAAGAACATGGAAAGGCAAAGTTCTTGTTCAAGGGGTGAACTTTTACAAGTCTAATTTAACTCTGGGAAATAGAAGACTAACTTCCTAACACCTCCCTATCGGGAGTATTAAGGGTAAAGAAAATGATAATAGGACAATTTCAGAACCCATTTCAATTATTCAGCCAGTCAGAAGGAGAGAATCGGGCCTGTTTTTAAGGTTTTGTTCATGGTACTGAATAAAGTGGTTACACAAAGTTTTAAGTGGAGATAAAAGCTTACATCAATTACCGGACGAGGAATCATCACTCTATCAGGTGGAGCGATGGACAAGAAAGCTAAGCAGAGTAAAGTCCCAATACTGAATTTCAAACAAGGTTTTTGAAAGTAAGGTCACTATGGAAATTAAAATCACTCTGGGATATATGATCGAAAATGTATTCTTTCTATGGGCAATTCTACAGGAAAGTATTCGGAGGTCTATTTGGATAACAGTAAAGTCGTTCTTCACTTGGAAGATCTTCATGGAATTGCAACAAAAAAATGGACAGTGGGTTAAGTCACTTTCAAGCGGCCT
>JBBDNC010000060.1:0-5469 GCA_040877875.1 Balneolaceae bacterium
CATCATCAACAAAGAAAACGGGCAGATTTTAGGCGCTCATATTTTGGGCACCAAAGCGGAGGAGGTGATTAATCTCTTTGCAATGGCAATGAATCAGCATATGAAGGCCGTGGAATTGAAGCAGATGATCTACGCTTATCCCTCGCACGCTTCGGATATTCCGTATATGGTTTAAAAAATATGTTGTTGTCCGGGGATAAATTGTGGTTGCTATACTTAAAACATGCTCCTTCGTCTACTCCGAGTACAGGGATACCAGGTTCAAAAATTAAAGCCCAGATTAACTGAAAAGAGCTGATCTTCATCAGAAATACTGTACGTTGCTGTCAGCACGGCCCGGCGGAACGGACTGATCCACAAGCCACTATAAAGTAATATCTTGCTTCTTTAATCAAGTGGAAACGGCCTGTTTAAAATCAGCTCTGAAGAACCTTTTTTACTCTCCTTCATATTCTTCGTGCTATGATGTCGGTTCAGGTAATTTCTAAATGTAAACAAAACCTGGGATGTGAATACAATGGATTATGAAGCTATAATAATCGGAACAGGCCATGCCGTCATCTCCTTCGACGAACATACACTTGACAAACAAACCATCATTGAGACCGTCAACTACCCGACTACCGGACTGCCGGAGCAACTTCTGTGCCGAGAAGCTCGATGGCACGCAGTACTTTTTTATGTGGGATGGTGCCGACGGTGAGCTGCAGGAGAAACCGGCTGTGACCGAAGATTTCATACTGGTAAAGGATTTTATCGATTATCTCCTGCGGACTTCCAACGAAATTGGCCCCCTTCATTGTTCGGGAAGCTTCGAACTGTTCACGAGTCATCGGAGGCCAGCCGCGTTCTCTTCCGATTTTATCCATCGTATGGGCAAACGCCGGAAACGCCACGTCAGACGCCTGCTGGGACTGATCGGCAATAAAGCCGTGGGAGTTGATGCTTAACGCGGGTGGGTTTTTCCCGTGTTCCCGTGCCCCTCGTTCATGGATTTCAGCCAATGGTTTGAATCGTTCAGGTTCACCTCCGATGATACCGAGAGCCATTGGCAGGCCCAATGCACCAGCCCGGTAAGCGGATTGGGGCGTTCCGCCAACGGCCACCCAGACCGGCAGGGGATTCTGAACCGGCCGTGGATAAACGGCACGGTCATTGATAGAGGGGCGGTGTTGGCCGGACCAGCTCACCTGCTCCGATTCGCGAACTTTTAGCAGCAGATCTAATTTTTCAGCAAAGAGTTCGTCGTAGTCATTTAAATCGTAACCGAACAAAGGAAACGATTCAACAAATGAACCGCGGCCGACTATAATTTCCGCGCGTCCGCCGGAGAGCAGATCCAATGTTGAATAATGCTGAAAAACCCGGACCGGGTCGTCTGAACCGAGTACTGTCACAGCAGGGGTGAGGCGGATATTTTTCGTCCTTTCTGCAGCCGCCGCCAGTAATACAGAAGGGGCGGAGGAGACGTATTCTTCGCGATGGTGTTCGCCGATACCGAACACATCCAGTCCGACTTGATCAGCGAGTTCGATCTCTTCCATCAGGTTTTGAATCCGTTCTTGAGGAGAGGGGGTTTGTCCCGTCTCTGCATCCGGGGTGGTTTCAACAAATGTGTAAATGCCTATTTCCATATTGCCGAGGTCCGTTTTATATTTTTTTCCGGGTGGCAGGACACCTGGATTTAGTTGGTTCTTAAAAATCTGCCGCCCTTACAAACCTGTATTATTTCAAAAGCGTTCATGTTGCCGGTCAAGAAGTCGAAAGCTTTTTTTTATAGAGGCAGTATCGAACCTTCAGCAAATATTTATAATACTGAACGGTGAGCAGTCTGACTTTCCGATCCGGTTCATTTTCCAGGCAGAGGGCAAAAAGTCCAACAAAATAGAAAAGGGACCCCTGGCAACTAAAATAACATGCCTGCAATCGTTGCTGTCATCAGATTTGCCATGGTACCGGCGATTACTGCAAGAATTCCAAATCTTGCAAGATCCGATTTTCTGTTCGGTGCAATCCCGCCGATACCGCCTATTTGGATGGCTATAGAACCAAAATTGGCGAACCCGCATAATGCAAAGGTAGCCATGGTAATTGTTTTCGGTGTTAAAAGGCCAGCCGAGATCATATCAGCCATCTGAAGATATGCCACAAACTCATTTAATACGATCTTGGTTCCTATAAGTGAGCCCATATTTCTGACAATTCCCTGTCTTTCATGATCAAACCTGCAAGTAGAAATTGAATACCGAGTCCGCTGCCAACCAGTTTCCAGTTAATCGCTTTACGGTTTTTGCTGAATACTACAGCAATAAACAGGATAACTGTGATCCCGATGATTCCACGTAAAATATCCATTGGAAGTTTATATTTGGTTTGTTAAGCTGATTAAGCTTCCGTTTCATCGTAATTTACTTTTCTGTCATGAGTTTGATCCGTATGTCAATTCGTGAATCAAAGTACAACACGCATCATGAAGCTTCTTTCAGACTAATAAAATATTTGAATTTTCCAAGGAAGTAAGATCCTTTAATCGGAATACATCTATTTCAACAGTCGATTCAAAGATGAATGTATGAGGGTTTCAGCGGGCCGTCAGATCTGCAGTCACTTCAACTTAATTTTCCTCTTTAAATGTGTATTATCGATAAAAACAGTTGGCAATTTATATGAGTATAGAACAACTCTATGAGTGGTTTTTGGGGTTAGGAGAGCCTTATGGAGTAGATCCGGTAATATTCGGTTTAATCTATGTCGGGGCTGTTCCATTTTTTTGGGTTGCTATTACCTGGCTTGTATATAATATTCGCAAAAAACGATCAGTAACCGGCCCGGTTTTAATGGCTTGCGGTTGTGCTGTTTCAGCGTATGTCTATCTTATTATTGCCGGAGAGAATGTTCCCTTGTGGGTTTATGGTCTTATTGCAGTAATTATCGTTTATGCAATTTATGCGACCTTGAGAAAGGTGAATCAAAAAAAGAAAGAGGTTTTAAATGAAGAAGGCGTTTGATCTTGTAGTGATAGGGGGCGGAGCAGCCGGGTTGACGGCAGCCGGAGTAGGAGTCAGTTTCGGAGCAAAAACCATGTTGGTTGAAAAACATAAACTGGGAGGGGATTGTACCTGGTATGGGTGTGTACCAAGCAAGGTTTTATTGAACCAGGCGAAGCGAGCTTCTGTTTCGGGGCAGCCTGTCGAATATCAAACGGTGAAGAATAAGCTGGATTCAATTCGCCGTGAGATCTACGAAGATGCGGATCACCCTGATATATTCCGGAAAATGGGGATTGTAGTTGAAGAGGGAGAAGCAAAATTCCTTGACAAACATACGATACAGATTCATAAATCCAATGGAAATACTCAGGAGGTCTCCAGCCGCTATTTTATCATCGCCACCGGGAGCCGGGCATTTGTTCCCCCCGTAAAAGGGATTGAGGAAACTCCGTATTTAACCAATCAAACTCTGTTTGATCTTGAACAACAACCTGAAAGCATGATCATTGTAGGTGCGGGGCCGATCGGTACGGAGATGGCTCAGGCTTTTCAACGCTTGGGAACTGAAGTAACGGTAGTGGACATGCTGGATAGAATCTTGTCGAACGATGAACCGGAACTCACTGCAATCTTGCAACAAAAACTCATGGAAGAAGGAGTGACCTATAAACTTCAGGCTGGCGTTCAGTCTGTCGAAGGGAATGAACATCTTGTAACCGTCACGATTGAACGGAACGGGAAGAGAGAGCAGATTGAAGCTGAAAAATTGTTAATGGCAACGGGAAGGCGTGCCAGTTTTGAAACGTTGGATCTTAAAGCAGCCGGGGTTGAATCCGGAAAAACCGGGATCACGGTCAATGACAAATGCCGAACCAGCCAGAGAAATATTTATGCCATAGGAGATGTGACCGGTCTGTATCAGTTTACTCATATGTCCGAGCATATGGCTAAAGTTGCCGCCAGCAATGCATTGCTGAAGGTACCGATGAAAATTGATCATGCTCATGTGCCCTGGTGTACCTATACAGATCCTGAAATGGCGCATGTGGGGGCGACCCAACGGCAGCTTGAGGAGAACGGTACCTCCTATGAAGTTTACAAATTTCCATACGATATGATCGACCGTGCCATTACAGATGAAGAGACGACTGGATGGATATGGGTATATGCGAAAAAATGGAGCGGTAAAATCCTGGGGGCGGATGTACTGGGTGCCCACGCTGGAGAGATGATCGGCCAGTACGCCCTGGCCATGAAAAACGGGGTATCCCTTAAGAATATGGCGGATACTATTTATCCTTATCCCAGCTATGGTCTCGGTGCGCGCCGGGCGGCAGATCAATGGTATGTTAAAAACCAGAGCCGAACCCTTGTCAAATGGATCAAACGGTTGTTCGGACACCGCGGGCCCTTGCCGGACCTCAGTGATCCGGACCGGATTGTGTAGATAAAAAAATAAGGGACAGATCGTTCATCTGTCCCTTATTGATTAGGAGGCCGGGAAGCCATACACTATGACTCCCGGGTTCATGAGTGATAGTAGTTCATTAAGTGTCTTCAGTTCAGAAGGTAACCACCTGATAGCCATCTATAATAAAATTTCGCAAGCTTGGATGCTGATCGTACTCATCTATCAGCGTGATATCCGTTTTTTCAATCTCGTTGATCACCCCGAATGATTTAGCACAAAACTTGCAGGCGCCATAAATCTTGTCCTTAACAGCCTGATAAAGCGGATGGGCTTTATGGTTTTCATCTTCCAGTTCCGGAATCCATCTTGTTCCGGCTCCGTCAAACACGAGCTGAACTTCATCCTGGTTTTCCTTTAACTCTTTGGCAAACTCCAGGGCATTTGCCAGTCGTCCCAATGATTCGTGAGTTTCTGTATCCGATAGAACTACAACTGCTACTTTAGCCATACTTGTGTATGATTTTGAATTTAACATTTTAATGAAGATTTTGGATCTAATTGATGAGACGGCAGGGGTGAATCTTACCCTACAGGCAGATTATTCAACGCTGTAAATTTCAAGCTCCGGGAAGAAGTCGGCCCATGCGAACCAGTAACCTGTGTAGGATTTCGCCGGTAAAAGTTGTTCTCCTTCCCGGGGTCCTTCGACGGCATATCCGAAAATATCCCATCGATTCCCCTCTTCATCTGTGAGGATGACGGGCAGATCATTTTGTACAGGTTCAAAATCCGGTCGCTTCCCGTCTTTCAGAGCGGCTTCAAAAGCTGAGGCAAAATTCAGGTCGGAGCTTCCGACAATGATGAATTCTCTGCCGTTAATATGATCACTGACGATATTCACGCCCGGGCCAAACTTATTAATTGGATACACTCGTACGGTTGCAGACTCATTTGCCACATCATCTGCAATGATGCCATGAACGCGGTCTTTGTTACTGAGTCGGTCATTACGGTTTTTAACCGGAAATAAAATTCTGTCGTGGTTGACCAGGTAATCCTGGCCATAAG
>JBBDNC010000061.1:0-29216 GCA_040877875.1 Balneolaceae bacterium
CATGGTTGCACTTGCCGAAGGTTTCCAGGTTCCATTCGTCTGACATTTCCGGGTTGTGCAACCGGTGTGCAGCATTAAAGTGTGCTTTTCGAGTAACGTAGATCAAAGCCTGTATCCATTTTATTAATTTCGTTTTACCGGTGTATCCAATTCTGTCAAATGACCCTGTCCAGCCTTTCGTTCGAACTTCAATTCATAAGCAGGACGAATCCATCAGCTTAAAGAGATTGATTCGAACAATCCTCTGAACACAAGCCGCAGCATCTTTTCATTCAAATCTAGCGGGAGTTTCACAATCCCGGAAAGGTCTGATTTGATCTCTCTTCCTCCCCTATTCCGATTCGGTTCCGGTTCCAGATCCGGATCCACGGCCCTTGTCCTTCTCAACAGAAGTTTCCGAAAATTCCTCTTTCGATATTTTCTTTTTGGCTGAACCTTTCCCGTTTTTCGATTCTGACTCCGGTTTCCCATCTTCCTTCTCCTTTTCCGAAGTAGGCGAACCATTTGACTTTAAAGACTTTTTATCCTCTTCAAACAGACCGTCGGGGTAATTTCCATGAGGCCGGTCTCCAAGCAATTCCCTCAGGTCATTATGGTTCAGCACCTCTTTCTCCAACAAAGTTTGAGCCATTTCTTCAAGCTTGTCACGATGCTTTTCCAAAAGCTCATGTGTCAATTTATAATTGTGTCGTATGATTTGCTGAACAGCGATATCAATTCGTTCTGCCGTTTTCTCCGAGTACTTCTTATTAAAACCATAACTGTTATCCGAATTTTTTGAATCGGTAAGTGACAGATATCCCAGATCATCGCTCATACCGAATTCGGCTACCATTGCGTAAGCCATTGTTGTAATTCGCTGAAGGTCATTTTGAGCTCCGGTTGAAATTCTTCCGAACACAATCTCCTCTGCAACCCTCCCTCCAAGCAATGCACATATTTTCTCATTCAACTCTTCTGTCGTCATCAAAAAGCGGTCTTCCAGTGGAGTTTGCAGGGTATAACCCAACGCAGCCAGTCCTCTGGGTACGATACTCACTTTCAATACCGGATCGGTGTGTTCCAGGTACCAGCCGACGATCGCATGGCCAGACTCATGGTATGCCACGATTTTTCGCTCATGCGGGCTGATCAATTTGTTTTTCTTCTCCAGTCCGGCTACGACTCTTTCAATGGCATCCTGAAAATCTTCCATTTCTACATGCTCCTTATCCCGCCGGGCAGCCAGCAACGCTGCTTCATTACAAAGATTGGCCAGTTCCGCTCCCGCAAATCCGGGGGTTTGAGAAGCAAGGACTTTTAATTCAATGTCATCGGCCAGCTTCAATTTCTGGGAGTGAACTTCAAGAACTTCAACACGGCCGTTCAGGTCCGGCTTGTCGATCAGGATCTGGCGATCGAAACGGCCCGGCCGCAACAGTGCCGAATCGAGTACATCCGGACGGTTGGTCGCAGCCATGATAATGACTCCCTTATCCGAATTAAAACCGTCCATCTCACTTAAGAGCTGATTCAAAGTATTTTCACGCTCGTCGTTCGAGCCCATCATCATTCCCCGGCCACGGCTACGTCCGATGGAGTCAATTTCATCAATAAATACAATACAGGGTGCTTTCTCTTTGGCTTGTTTAAACAAGTCACGGACTCTTGCCGCACCAACCCCGACAAACATTTCAACAAAATCAGATCCACTCAGGGAGAAAAACGGGACATCTGCCTCACCTGCCGTCGCTTTGGCAAGCAGGGTTTTACCCGTTCCCGGAGGCCCCACCAAAATGACCCCCTTCGGCAGATTTCCGCCAAGCTTTGTAAATTTTCGAGGATTCTTTAAAAATTCAACGACCTCTTCCACTTCAGCTTTTGCTTCTTCAAGGCCTGCTACGTCCTTAAAAGAGACCTTATTTTCGGACTGCTTATCATACAGAGAAGCTTTATTCTTCCCGATGTTCATCACCTGCTGGCCCGGATTCATTTTCCTGAAGATGAACACCCAAAATGCAATGATGAGCGCAATGGGAATCAGCCAAATGAGAATCCCGCTCCACCAGTTCTCTTCAATTCTTACATCATAGACAACATTATTCGCATCCAGCATCGCCCGGATATCATCCCCTTCAAGCATGGTCGTCGCGAATTTTTTTCTCTCGACCTGGTTGGCTCCGAATCTCCAGCGATCATCGGTTTCCTGGGGCGGTGTAATAATTCCGTCTTCGATCGCTTTTTCAGAATAATCCCCCTCGATTTCTGTGTTATTCTTTATCAGGATCTCTTCAACGTACCCTTTTTCCACATACTCCAGAAAGGTACTGTATTTAATCCGTTCAGAATTCTGAGTCGGGACAAAGTAGAAGTTAATGGCGACCAGAATCAAAATTAACACAACATAGATCCATATAGAGAACCGGGGGCCCTTGGATTTATCTTTTGGAGCGGATCTATTATTTGATTTGAATTTTTTATTCGGCATTTACAATGGTTTCAGGCTCAAAGAATACAGAAAGTTCAATATAAGATTTTTTGCTTTCTCTTGCGTGATGTCAATTTTTAATCCGGAATTTCATTCAATCAGCATTTTGTCAGGAGAATCGGGCAGGAAGATGTTTTTTCTTCTGCAGTTCATTCTCACAACTGACAAACAAAAGAGATGTCCGGTAATATTCATCCATTTGCCCACTTAATGTACGAAGGCTTTGCATTGATATGAATCATAACGGCCGGGAAGCAGGTATTGTATATTTTTTATGTATCGTTATTCTCGGGGGGGCGAATCCAGCCGTTCAGTTCTCCCTTCGCCACTGTGAATAATAATCCCCTCTTTTTTTGATTGAAGCTTTCCAATAACAGAAAAATCTTCAAACTCGGTTTTTAATTTCTCAACATCTTTATCGTGGAGTGTAAAGAGCAGTTCAAAGTCTTCTCCGCCATAATAGGCGTAGCGATCTACATCCTCTTTCATTTCGTCCGCAACATGGCGGGTTTCCAGTGCAATGGGAATAGCCGGTCCGAAGATCTCACAGCCGGTATCATTTAAATCACACAAAATCTGAATCTCATTAAACAATCCCTGGGTAATATCGATCAATGCCGTGGGTTTAACCCCCGCTTTTTTCAAAGCCTCCGGGAAATCCTTCCTCGCAAGGGGCCTCAACTGCCTCTGAATAACATATTCATAACCTTCCAAATCCGGCTGAAAATGCTGTTCCTGAGTTTCCTCCCAGGCTTTTTTCTCTCTTAACAAGACTCTTAATCCCGCCATCGCACCTCCCAGATCCCCGGTCACACAAATCGTATCCTCCGGATTAGAACCAGTTCGATAAACAATATTGTCAGCCGTTGCTTTCCCTGTAACATGGATCGAAAGGACCAGTGACTGATGAGACGGTGTCGTATCTCCACCTGTAATCGTAACTCCATATTCTTTTGCAGCCGTATTCAATCCTTTAT
Source organism: Balneolaceae bacterium (assembly GCA_040877875.1). Classification (GTDB taxonomy): domain Bacteria; phylum Bacteroidota; class Rhodothermia; order Balneolales; family Balneolaceae; genus JBBDNC01. Next base: position 3,445 of record JBBDNC010000061.1, read on the forward strand.
AAATCTGTTCAAGCATATCCACAGAAATTTTATTTGGAATGGCCACATCAACAGATGCATACAGGGGTTCTCCGTTCATGGCCAGAATATCACTGACTCCGGCAGTCATGATTTTGAAACCGAGGTGGTGAAGGGGGGTATAGACCAGGTCGAAATGAACCCCCTCGAGAAAAATTTCTGATGTAGAAAGCAGGTATTCGTCCCGGTCATCCATTTTAATGACGGCTGCATCGTCTCCTATCCCCTTCTGAACCTCCTTTCGCTCAGCACCCGAATGGTTCTTGTAGGATTGCAAAACAGAAGAGAATCCTGCATCGAAAAGTGTTTTAAAATCCTGATTACTCTTTGTACTCATTGTAAGGGTCTGTATGTAAAATCTGATATGATCTCTTGTTCGGCGGCCGGCCCGGAAGAACCGAAGCCAAATTATTTAAACACGGCATGAAACAAATGATATGTGGAAAGAGAAAGACAATATATTTTCCCGGTAATCATCGGGACGAAATTCCGTCCCAGCCGGTTTTAACACCGTGAAGTCAATTCTCACGATCCTCCTCTTTCGTCAACATTAAATAAAAAAAGGCATCTCCCGGTTTTCCGGGGAATGCCTTTGAATAGTTTCCAACTATAAAACGTTCTAAAAACTAATTGCCGCCGGTTTCACGAAGTGTCGAGTAATTGACCCTGAGGGTTCCGGCATGCCTGAGCTCCTGCTGCACGTCCGTAATCACTCCGAATTCCGAGTCCCGGTCTACGCGAAGGGAGACAATTAACTTGGGTTGCTCCATTAATTTGTCGTACATAATCTGACGGATCGCCCCCATGTCATCGATCAGCGCATCATCTATCTGTACACTGGTATCTCCGACCTGGCCCTGGCCCAAACGTTCCGGTCCGATATATATATAGCTGACAAGACGTTTTTGTTCGATCTTCTCAATATTTTCCGCACTGGCATAATTGATTTGTACCTGCAATTCAACTTCCCGGAGTACAGTGGTTACCATGAAAAAGATAAGTAACATGAATACGATATCGGGCATTGCCGTCGTCGGGATTTTTTGTTCGGTACTTGCCGACTTTTTTTCAAAATGAGCCATGATTCTAATTTATCCTTCGTCAGGTTCTGCAATTGAAATTCGTTTCGGATACAACTCCTTAATCTGTTCCTGCTGCGGGCTTTCCTCTTCAAGTGATGAATAGGGAACGCCAAACTGTTCCTGGGATGCCCGGTTTCGCAGGATCCTGTAAGCTCCCATTACTTCATCAAGCATGTTGATGTAAACATTGTAGGGTGTCTGACGGTCGGTTTTGATCGAAACAATCGCATCATCGGGCGACTCTGACAGGTTGAGATCATTTTCAGGGTTGTCGATGAATTCAATCACCCGCTCCTGTACTTCCGTAACCGACACCGGTTGATCATCCAACAGTACCATGCCCTGGGCATTCACCAGGATTCGCAACATATTCCGCTCACGAATCGGTGGCGGGTCTAAATTTTCGTCCGGGATGGGAGGCAACACCAAACCGATTCCTGCATCTACATCAATCGTTGTTACAACAAGAAAGAATATCAGAAGCAAAAAGGCGATATCGGCCAATGATGACCCTTCTATTTCGCCACTTTCTCTACTTCGTTTTTTATTAAGCATGCAAGTAAAATTACAGTTTAAAGGTTCCTTTCAGACCCGTAAAAGCAATTGCCAGTAACATGGCTCCCATCAGAATCATCATTGTGGCAATGCCACCCTGAGCTGCTGATCCGGTTGAGCCAAATGCGAATCCGAATATGACAAAGGGTACGGCCATTACGATTACCTTCTTGAGGTCTGATTTACCGAGTAATATACTTCGAATGCCTGACACGAATATACCCACGACACCGATGCCCAGTAATCCGATTGCCAGACCTAAAAATATGATTTCAACCATTGTATTATCGTCGTCCTAAATTGGTAATTGAGATTAGGCTACAAAGTGCCTGGTCAAGCTTGGCCTTCATCATCAGAAGGGGGAACAATCTGCTTGCCTTCCTTCATCAAAATCAGAGAATCCAGCAATGTCACGGCTCCTTCTTCCATCTCCACGATCAGGCGGTCAATCTTGGATACACAATAGTTATATCCAACCTGAAGAATAATACCCGCCATCAAACCACTGGCAGTCGTCAAAAGAGCGATTTTAATACCACCGGCCACAATACTTGGAGAAATATCGGCAGCCGCTTCAATCGCATCAAACGCCTCGATCATCCCGACAACCGTGCCGAGGAATCCAAGTAGAGGTGCAATGGAAATAAAGAGTGACAACCAAACAAGCCCTCTTTCCAAAAAGCTCATTTCAATTGAACCATAGGTTGAAATCGCTTTTTCAGCAGCTTCCATGCCTTCATCGGCACGCATCAAGCCGGCCTGAAATACGGATGCAACAGGGCCCCGTGTTTTGGAACATAATTCCGAAGCGGCTTCAATTCCGCCATCCTGGAGTGCTTCCTGAACCTGAAGGATAAATTTTCGAGTGTTGATGTCGGCAAGGTTTAGCGTAATGATACGCTCCAGAAAGATGGCTAACCCGAGAATCAGGGCAGTCAGTACCGGCCACATCCAGTCACCGCCTTCGTTAAATCTTTCTACAATTACGTTAAAAAAGCCAGCATCAGCTCCAGCCTGAAGAAAAAAGAGAGCTATAGATGATGTCATAGATTACTCCGCTTATAAGTTTTTGGTTAAAGGGCTTAATAAGAAAGCAAAATGATAGATCATTTCAAACTAAATGTCAAAGTAATGAACAGGTTTATCCTTTTTTTAACAACCTGCCCGACACTACTTAAATAACTTTAATAATAACCTGAATTTAGTGGATAGATTAAATAAAAAGTTTCAATCTCATCCCGTTAAGATTCCAGGCTATTTAATAAATTTATTTTCTTTTGCTTTCCTAAATGCGACAAACAATGTAATAAATCGAGAGGATCATTCGTAGTTTGAACACACAATTTTTTAACTTTTCTTTTCCATTTCCGGTCTGTCTTTCATTCTCAACCGAAAGATGAAGATTACAATTCCCGAAATCAAAATGAAGCCTGCTATTCCAACTACGAATTCTATGCCGTAGTCCATGCCTTTTGACGGATCCGGCTGACTCCCGTCCGGAAAGTCACGGTACAGAAAGCCGGAGTCCGCATCTCCTGAAACTGTAATGGAGGCTTCTATTGATTTTCGTCTTGGCGGCAGGCAAGAGACATCATCACAGGCTTGATACAAGACCTCCAAGCCAACCGTCTGTTCGCCCCGGGTTCCCGGACGGAATGCAACCGGTACCGTAAACAGAGCCCGGGTAGAATGCCAGCCCAGTTCGATATCGAAATTCGGATCGTATTCAATTTCCGCCTGAGATTCCCGGACCTCTCCGGCCACCCCCATTTGATCGGACGAAGATGAAAAGCGTGTGGGAATGGGGCCTGCTTCGGGAGGGTTCTGTATGGAGTAGAGATGCCACTTGCCCTCAATATCGGCCTCCACCTCTACTTCTATAACCGCACCGGCTTCTGTTTCGGGGGGAATGCGGCTGATCCGATAGGTAACCGGATCCAGGAGTTGGGCATATGCCTGAAAGGCAATGATAAAGGAGAGTAACAATCCGGATAGAATTGCCGGTAATATTCTGCTTCTGAATGCCATATTCTTAGTATCCTGTAAGGCGGAAACCGGCTTGCCGGTATATGATAATGGCCGTGAGATATGTCCTGGAACATCCCGGATCCATCAAAGAGTGAACTGCCCAGACTCCATCCCCGGCATCAGGATCAGGAGTCCTTCACTACCCAAACCTTTAGTTGTGGCTGCAGATCCCCCAGCAGATCTATCGTAGCTGTATATTCACCGAGTGACTTCACGTCCTGATCCAACGATATCTTTCGTCGATCTACAAGAATATCCTTTTCTTCGAGAGCTTCCGCTATCTGAATATTGGTAACCGTCCCGTGAATTTTATCCTCTTCCCCGGTTGTGACAGGAATCGTTACGGAGATCGTTTCAATTTTTTCAGCCAATTCCTTGGCTGCATCCACGGTCAGTTCTGCCCTGAGAGCCGCCTGACGCTTCCTGCTTTCAATTTCTCTCAGTGCACCTTCAGTGGCCATCACCGCTTTTTGCTGCGGAATCAGGTAGTTTCGGCCATATCCCGGTTTTACATCCACAACTTCACCGGCACTTCCCAATTTTTCAATATCTTCTTTAAGAATAAGTTTCATGTCAACTAAATTTGTTCAAATAATATTAAACCAGGTATCAGGTATCCACCGGCTGGTGGTAGTCAACAGACGACGCCGATTCCGGAGCCACTCGTCAACCTAAAGTTTATTCACTGACACACTGTTCATGGATAACTGCATACCGGTAACTGTCATCGTACATTCTCGGCCACGTAAGGAAGCAGTGCCATAAAACGTGCTCGCCGCACAGCCTTTGAGAGTTGCCGCTGATATTTGGCACTGGTTCCGGTTACCCTGCGCGGAAGGATTTTTCCCTGATCATTGATAAACCTGTTCAGGGTTTCAACATCCTTGAAATCAATATACTTAAATCCTGCTTTGGTGAACCGGCAGTCCCTCGTTCTGAGATGGCCTTTCTTCGGGTGTGATGGATTCTTAATCATAAAGTTAATTCCTTTGTTTTATACTAATCTTCTTCTTCTTCAACTTCTTCGGTCTCTTCAAAAATCGTCGGCTTTTCGCCTTTTTTCACCAATTCGCGGTGACGCAGCATTTTAGCATCATACTTCAGCGTCAAGTACCGCATTATTTGATCATGAATTCTCAGGTTGCGCTCAATCTCCTGAATCGCATCGGAAGGGCCTTTAAAGTAGAGATTTACATAGTAGCCGTTGCTTTTCCCGTCGATTTCATAAGCGAATTTTTGTAGCCCCCATTCATCCACTTCGTCAATCTCCCCGCCGTTTTTTTCGATCAGATTGTTTACGTAATCTACAATCTCCTTGAATTTATCCTCTTCGAGTACGGGATCTATAATATAGGTTAACTCGTAATAGTTTTGTTTCATAGGTCTTTCTTTGGTTGTCTCCATTTATGGATAACAGTCATCGGTCAACCCGTCCTTTTCCGGAATCGCCAATAACAGAGCCTGTAAAGATAGGCAAAAACTTTGTGAGTGAAAAGGAAAAGGAAAGAGAAATTGAATCAGGAATGAAGAATATTCTACACCTCCCAACGAATGGTACACCAGAGGGAGGTACAACAGTTGGAAAAGTTGGAGTACTGTGGGGGCTCACTCCGTTTCATGCCAACTTCCGACAGCCCGATATATGACACACTGTTCACTGACACACTGACACACTGTACTTATGGATATGGATAAGAACTGAGCAATTCGAAGAGTCCGCCCGCAGGCAGTACCGGCTCAATTCCATAATAAACGGTCAGGATACACAGGAACAACAGGGAATATTTAAAAAGCGGGCCGGGAGCCGTCAATTCATATTCTTTGTGTGGATCCCGGAAATACAAATAAACCATCACCCTCAGGTAATAATAAACGCTGGCGGCACTGGCAAGTACCCCAATCACGGCAAGTGAAATCAAACCGGAATGAATGGCTGCAGCAAATACATAATACTTGCCCAGAAATCCGACAAATGGTGGAATTCCGGCTAAAGAGAAGAGAAAAACCGATAACAACACTCCCATCATCGGTTGTTTGAAACCGAGGCCGGAATAATTGTTGACATCGGTAAAGTCGAGCGCATGGTTCCTCTCGTAATAGGCGATCACCCCGAATGCACCGATATTCATGAGGGTATAGGCAAACAGATAGTAGAGTACTCCGGTATAACCTTCAGCCGTACCGGCCGCCAAACCCACCATCAGGTACCCCGCATGAGCAATACTGGAATATGCCAACATACGCTTTACATTGTCCTGGACCAAAGCAATCAGATTTCCAATAATCATCGTAATGACCGCAATAATCTGAATGATACTTGACCATTCTATTCCTTCATCCACCGGCATCATGCGGGAGAGGACCAGGATGAAGGCCACAAAGGTGGCCGCTTTCGAGGCCGTAGCAAAATAGGCCGTTAAAGTTGTAGGCGTTCCCTGGTAGACATCCGGGGTCCACATATGAAAGGGGACCGCCGATATTTTAAAGAAAAAACCGACGAGAAGAAGAGAGGCCCCTCCCAGAAACAGCAGACTTGCATCGGCAACCGAAGCGATGGCCGGAAACTGAGTGGAACCCGCCGCTCCATAAATCAAAGCGATCCCATAAAGCAGGAAACCGGTGGAAAAAGCTCCAAGCAGAAAATACTTGAGTGCGGCTTCCGCACTGGTTTTTTCCTCTTTTATCAAACCGGCGAGCACATACAGGCAGATCGACATCGTTTCAAGGCCGATAAACAATGTGATCAAATCATTGGAAGTTGCCAGTCCCAGCATACCGGTGGTCGCAAAGAGAATCATCCCATACACTTCTCCGGTGTGGTGTCCGATCTCGGTCAAATACTCCTTCGAAATCAGAACACAGAAAAGCGTCCCCAAAATAACCAGGAATGTCCCGAATGCTGCGGTCCCCCCAAAAGCAATCATATCGGAAAAAGAAGTTCCTGCAGGCCCATATAGATCCCTGAAAGCAAAAACAAAAGCAATCACGAGCGAGAATACCGTAATATTGAAAATTGCCCCGATACTTTTGCGAAAAGCCGCCAGCATAATTGCAATGAGTCCGGCTATTGCGGTAATCGTACCGGGCAAAAACGTATTAATGTCGTGCAAATAGTCCATTTTACAATTCTACATTGCTGGTTGTTGAGAGATCTCCTTCATGGCCACGGTTCTTGAACAAGAGGGCTTCCCTCCATTTCATTTCCAATCGCTCTTTCCTCTTTTCTCCCTGCGTGTGGGCAGATGCCATATAGCTTCCTTCGTTTACCTGATAAAAACGGACAGCCCATTCAGGGAGATCATCCTCACGTGCGTTCTCCATCACCGCAACACTTTTGTTTTCTGTGATTTGAATAAAGTCATCCACCCAGCCTTCTGAATACCGGGTAAAATCCTCGGATCGGATTCCAATCCAGACCATGAAGATGATTAGGGGCACCAGCAGGCCGATCTCTCGAAAATTCAGATCTGAAAGATTCTTGTTTTCCTCATGCTTGATCTCGCCGAACATTACACGTTGATACATCCATAACATGTATACTGCTGCAAGGATGACCCCGGTCGCAGCGAACACTGTATAGATGATATTATCGTATAGAACCGACTGGAATGAACCGGTCAAAATCAAGAATTCTCCAATAAACCCGTTCAAGCCGGGAAGGCCGATGGAGGCCAGGGTTGTAATCATAAACATCACCGCAAAGACGGGAAGTACTTTTGCAATCCCACCGAAATCCTTGATCATGCGTGTGTGCCGGCGGTCATAGATCATTCCGACAATCAAAAACAGTGCGCCGGTCGAAAGACCATGATTGATCATTTGAATTATGGCTCCCTGAACGGCAAGGGTATTCAAAGCAAAGATCCCGAGTACAACAAATCCAAGATGACTGACGGAAGAGTAGGCAACCAGCTTTTTGACATCCTTTTGAACCATTGCAACCAATGCCCCGTAGATAATCCCGATCACCGCCAATACCGCAAACCAGGGAGCAAATTCCATAAATGCATTCGGAAAAGCCGGCATGCATATACGAACCAGCCCGTATGTCCCCATTTTCAGCATAATCGCCGCCAACACGACCGATCCGGCTGTCGGAGCTTCGGTATGAGCATGAGGGAGCCAGGTATGAAATGGAAAAAGGGGAACCTTGATACAAAAAGCGAGAGCAAAAGCCAGAAACATATACGTTTGTTCAACCAATCCGGCTTGATATTCCGGACCGGAGATAAATCGCCAGTCGGTCGTAAAAATCAAATCACTTTGCATTCCGCCGGCATGATACCCCAGATAAATCAACGCGACCAGCATAATCAGGGAACCGGCCAGCGTATAAATAAAGAATTTAACCGTCGCCTGAATGCGTTCGGCTCCTCCCCAAATGCCGATCAGAAAATACATGGGGATCAGTGATAGCTCAAAAAACACATAGAAGACAATCAGATCGAGGGAGGCGAATACTCCGAGTGAAGCCGTCTGGAGGAGCAACAGCATGGAGTAATAGCCCTTGAGATGTTTTGAGACCGAGTTCCAGGAGGAAAGGATAACGATCGGGCCAAAAAGAGATGTCAGCATAAACAGCAACAGGCTCAAGCCGTCGAGCCCAACGAGATACTTGATATCAAAACCCGGCAGGATCGCCGCTCCTTCGGTAATAAACTGGGGTGTGGCTGACCGGGCGATGTCAAAATTGAGAATTAACGGCAGAGTCACAATGAAAGTGGCCGTGGTTGCGATTAAACTGATCCATTTAACCGACTCATCTTTTTTGACAAGGTTTACTCCCAAAATTCCAGCCAGCGGAAGATAAATCGCTATGTTCAACAAAAAGTTTTCCATTCGTCAAGTAGTCGTCAACCTGTTAATATTACGATCCGTCATTCCATGTTTTAAAATAACATCACAGCCAGTACGATCATCACACCGATGATCAGAAAAAGTGCATAGCTGGTTACAATGCCTGTCTGGATATATCGCAACAGGCTTCCAAAAAGCCGGGCTGTTCCGCCGACCCCATTTACAATCCCATCCAAAACTTTCATGTCAAAAACAGCAAGAACACGGTCGGAAAACCAGACAATCGGCCGGGCAACTAACCCTTCATAGATTTCATCCAGATTGTATTTCTCCTGCCATACCTGGTACAACCCGCCGAATCTTTCAGCCACAATTTCGTCGGACTCTTCTTGCTGTCCATTTCCGTACATCCGATAGGCTACATATACCGCGCCGGCAGCAATGGAAACGGCAAAAATCATCAAGGCCCATTCAAGGGCTTTACCCATAACGATCGGGTAATCTGCCGCGATCAGTGCCAGCCAGTCATGCAAAAGATTTACGTGTGCCGGCTGACCCGTGAAAGTTTCCACGAGAAAATTGGGGATCCCCAGAAATCCTCCGAGTATTGAGGCGATTGCCAGTACCCAGAGAGGGATCGTCATGGTTGCCGGACTTTCATGCAGGTATTTTTCTGCTCCGACGGCTTCTTTTATTTTTTTGCCCAGTTTGAATTCACCGTGAAAAGTCGAAAAGGTAAGTCGGAACATATAGAAAGCTGTCAGGAATGCCGTAACCACACCTACTCCCCACAAGACGAAATAGAGTCCGCCGGCAAATTCGCCGTACCCGGCACTGAAGGCATGCATCAGGATCTCATCCTTGGAGAAAAACCCGGCCAGCGGAGGGATACCGGCAATGGCAATCGTTGCAATAAGGAAGGTCTTATAGGTGGAAGGCATATACTTTTTCAAGCCTCCCATAAAACGCATGTCCTGGGGATCAAATTGCACGTCTTTCCCTTCCTCGTGCAACTTGTGTTCCACATGCTCCATTGTATGGATGACCGAACCGGAACCCAGGAAAAGACAGGCTTTAAAAAACGCATGAGTCACAACATGAAACATCGCAGCCGTAAATCCCCCGGCTCCCAGGGCAAGAAACATATATCCGAGCTGAGACACTGTGGAATAGGCCAGCACCCGCTTGATGTCATTTTGAGTAATGGCAATGGTCGCGGCAACAATAGCAGTAAGACCTCCTACAACCGCAACGATCATCATCACTTCGGGTGACAGGATATACATCTCCGACATCCGGGTAATCAGGTAGATTCCCGAAGTCACCATCGTCGCGGCATGGATCAATGCCGAGACAGAAGTCGGTCCGGCCATGGCATCCGGTAGCCAGACAAACAGCGGAATCTGGGCACTCTTTCCGGTAGCTCCGATCAGCATCAATAATCCGATCCAAAAAATTGCATCCCCTGAAAAAGCAGCCAGATTACCAAGTATCACATCAAAATCGAGGCTGCCAACAGTCTGAAAAATCATGAACATGGCAATTAAAAAAGCAAAATCCCCGATCCGATTATAAATAAAGGCCTTTTTGGCAGCTATGGATTTAGCCATATCGGTATACCAGAAACCGATCAGTAAATACGAACAGAGGCCGACTCCTTCCCAGCCGAGAAATAACAGGAGAAGATTATTCCCGAGAACCAGGTTCAGCATTGCGAAGATGAATAGATTCAGGTAGGCAAAGAATTTCCAGAAACCCGGGTCATGTGCCATATACCCGATCGAATAGAGGTGAATGAAAGCCCCGACTCCGGTCACCACCAAAGCCATTACGAGCGATAACTGATCGATCCGGTAGGCGATGTCGACGGATAACGAACCCACATCGATCCAGTTAAACAGGGTCACGACCACCGCAGCAGAGTCGGACGAATAGGTGAAAAACAGATAGCAGGAGATAAGAAAAGGGACAAAAACGGCAATATTGGATAGCGTACCGATCAGGGTTTTTTGCTCACGGTATTCATCCGATGCAAGTCCCAGGATTCCATTTACCAAAAACCCGGCCAGGGGGAGCCCAATAATTAAACTAATGAGAACAGTAGGTGAGTCCATTCAGATTATAATTTATGGGTTCCAGTTTCCGGAACTTCAGGTCCGCAGGCTGATAGGAATCCATGTTGTTTCATTAAAAAAGGGATGACGAAATTTCTGCAATTAAAATTCATAAATATTAAAATATCTTGTTCCACCGACTCGCTGCAAATGACCCGCACATAATCTCACTCAACTCCTTCCGGCTTACCTCACATTTTTCGTCCCTGGCGGCTGCCGGAATCGATATCCGGAAAATAATCTCGCCTGTATTCTGTTCAAGGGTTTTTTGCAAGATAAACCCTTACATCAGGATCTATGATTTCTTGTGAAGTATACAGGTTAATTCTACCACTGAAAATCGGATCAAAAGGTAGCCAAAAAATTATAGATGGCAAAGATACAAAATGCAGATTCTAAAGTCAGGCGTATTAAAGTGAAAAGAGAAAACGCAAATCGCAGAAGTGAATGGGCAGGGGTGAATATGTAAACCTATTTCAGGAAGTCCCGGCTCCTGAACTATTCCCTTTTTTCTTTTTTGCGTTTTGCGGGCTGCGTTCTGCATTCCACAAGATAGAAATTGTAAAACCATTCATTCCAATTAAACTTTTGTTGTACTCGTGACTTCTTTTTTTATATGTTTGAGTTAAAATTTTTCAGGATTTGAAAAAACTCCCGGATAACTAACCGTTGCAGTAACTGTGTATGAAGCAGTTGTCTTTTTTTAATTTGGCACTTTCCTTCATTGCCCTGATGATATTCTGGCTGGTGATGAGCGGACATTTCGATCTGATTCACATCTCCCAGGGAGCTGTCTCAGCCGTCATTGTTATCGCCGTAAACCATCGCCTGAAACAACACAGGTTCTTCATTGACGAGATGGATGATTTGAGGCAGCTTCGTTTTCTCCGGATCTTCTATTATGTTTTTTGGCTCCTGGTTCAAATTATTCAATCCGGTTTTCAGGTTGCCTTTGTCATACTCCGCCCCCAAATGCCGGTGAATACTCACATCTTGAAATTTACCGTTGACCTGCCAAGCGCTCATGCCAAAATGATCCTGGGTAATTCCATCACGCTGACCCCGGGTACTCTGACCATCGACATCACAGGGGATGAGTTTACCGTCCATGCCCTGACGACTGATGCCTTTGAAGGCCTCGTGAACGACGAAATGCCCCGTCAGGTTTTGAAGCTTTTTTTCAAGGAAGGCCGGCCGGTGATTGGGAACATTCAACTCATTAACTCATCGGACGACCTCGTATGACTCAGTTTTTTCTCTACAGTACGGTTCTGCTGACGATTATTATCGCCGTCCCCCTGGTACGGGTGGTCAAGGGACCCACGATTTACGACCGGCTCATGGGTGCAAATGCCATCGCCACAAAAACGATTGTACTCATTTGCCTTATCGGGTTTATGTATGGACGGATCGATATGTTTATTGATATCACCCTGGCCTATGCGATCCTGGGTTTCATCGGGGTATTGGCCATAGCAAAATTTGTAAGTGCAAAACGGATTGATGACCCATGAGTGAAATTCAAAATATCGTCAGTATCATCCTGATTGTTTCAGGAGTTTTTTTCATGCTTGTGGGAAGTATCGGGCTCTTGCGTCTGCCGGACTTTTATTCACGTACGCACGCCGTCAGCAAATCGGATACTTTGGGAATCATCCTGGTAATCAGCGGCCTGATCATCTTTGAAGGATTTACAATCAACAGTTTTAAACTTGCGTTCATCGTATTGTTTGTCGCGCTGTCCAACCCCATTGGGACCCATGCCCTGGCACGTGCGGCATATCAACGGGGAATTCGTCCGATTCTGAATGGATCGGGCCAAAGTAAAAACCGGAGGGATCCATCATGATTTGGGAAGTTGAACTGATCCTCTACCTGTTTTTGATTATTTCCGCACTGGTTGCACTTGAATCGAACGACCTCCTCGTGGCTGTGGTCATGCTGACAGTGTTCAGTTTTACCATGGCCCTGCTGTTTGTCACCATGGGAGCAGTGGATGTCGGGTTTACCGAAGCGGTAATCGGAGCCGGGGTTACGGGAATCCTGTTTGTTGTTGCTATCTATCAAACAACACTAAAGACAAAAGATTGAAACTCATCAAATTTCTCATATTGACAGCTTTTGCCGGGGTGCTGATCTATGCATCTTTTGACCTTCCTCACCGGGGGGATCCGGATAATCGTATGCATGCTGAACGGAGCATAAATGATACACCTGTAGCCGGAAATTACTATATCCAGGAATCCTACCATGATGCTCACACACCGAATTTCGTAACCGTGGTACTGGGTGACTACCGAAGTGTGGATACGCTTGGGGAACAGGTGGTGATTTTTACCGCCGGGATGATTTGCCTGTTGATCCTCAGAAAATTCAAAGGGGGTGACGAGCAATGAGAACCCAGTTCGAAAGCCCGATCGTACTGCTTGGCAGCCGGCTGTTAAGTCCATATATCATGATGTTCGGGTTGTATGTCATTTTCCACGGCCACTATAGCCCCGGCGGAGGATTCCAGGGAGGAACATTGCTTGCGGCCTCTGTAATTCTGATCCGGTTGTCAGGCGGACGGCTGATCTCCCGCCTGCATCTTCGTCAACAGTTTACCTCCAGGCTGGCCGTGCTGGGAGTCTTCATCTATTTTGCAACCGGGGTTACCGCTATGATTGCCGGGAGCTATTTTCTTGATTACGAAGCCCTGCCCTTTCCCGGCCTCAGCCTTGACCCCTCCTATCTGCGCTTTTATGGAATTTTAATCATTGAGATCGGTGTGGGGCTGGCTGTGATGGCGATCCTCGTTATGATCTACGACAACATGGTGCAAGGAGAAGATTATGATTGACTTTATACTGGGCAATTATGCTTACTGGATGACCGCCGTGCTACTCTGTATCGGCCTGTATGGAATCCTGATGAAAAAAAATCTTGTAAAGAAAACGATCGGGCTTTCCATCCTGCAAGTCTCGATTATCCTCTTTTTTGTGTCGATCGCCTCCAAGTGGGATGCAACGGTACCGGTCATGGATCCATCCATACCGACTTCCGAAGTTGCCAATTATCTGAACCCTCTTCCTCATACGCTGATGCTGACAGCCATTGTAGTCGGGGTTGCAACACTCGGAGTTGCGTTTTCTTTGCTGATATCGATATACAACCGTTATGAAACCCTCGACGAAGAAGAAATTTTAAACAAGATTCAATGATCGAGTCGCACATTCCGGCATTGATTGCCTTTAATTTTTTGGCTTTTGCCATTCTCATAGCCCTTTTGGGCCTATGGAAACGGCAACTTTGTCAGCCGCTTGCCACACTGGGAGCCGGCATTTCATCGGTTTTATCCGTTTACGGGTTTATTACAATCATCCATGGCGAGACTCCCCTCCGGTATTTTTTCGGCGGATGGGAACCGCCTGTCGGGATTGAGTTTGTTTACGACGGACTTTCCGCATTTTTTGTGATGGTAATCAACTGTATTGCCTTCCTGGTATTGCTTCACTCTTTCCGGATTTCCGAACGGGAATTTCCTCAAAAAAAGATGCCTTATTACAGCCTTTCGATGCTGCTCATGCTTGGGTTTAACGGCATGGTCTTAACCGGCGATCTGTTTAACCTGTACGTTTTTCTCGAAATTTCATCCCTTTCCAGCTATGCACTCATCGCCAATGGGAACCGTCCGGCCCCTGTTGCCGCATTCCGTTACCTGATTATAGGGACGGTCGGAGGCTCCTTCTACCTGCTGGGAGTAGGATTTCTCTATACAGTGACCGGAACCCTGAATATCCTGGATATGATCCCGATGCTGCCGGAGTTTGCCGGGAATTCTGCCGTGATTGCCGCATCTGTTTTAATGGTTACCGGGATCGGTATTAAAGCGGCTTTGTTCCCGATGCACGGCTGGCTGCCCGATTCCTATACCTTCGCAAATTCTACTTCCTCTACCCTGATCGCTCCGATCGGCACAAAGGTTGCCGCCTATGTGCTGGTGCGAGTGATTCTATTTCTTTTCGGCATCGAACTGATCGACGAAACCGTTCCGATCACGACTCTCCTGGGCATTCTTGCTTCGGTGGGGATCCTCTACGGATCGATCATGGCCATTGCCCAGAAAGAGATGAAACGGATGCTGGCCTACAGCAGTATTTCCCAAATCGGATATATTATCCTGGGAATCAGCCTCGGCAACCTATTCGGTTTCATCGGGGCGATCCTGCACGTATTGAACCACGCGGTGATGAAAGCCTGCCTGTTCATGACAGCCGGAAATTTACGAATGAAAGAGGGTCACTCGGATATCAGCCGCTTTGATGACAGCTACCGGAAAAAATATCCACTGACGATGTTTTCATTTTCAACGGCTGCTATCTCGATGGTCGGCCTGCCGCCCCTTGCCGGCTTTTTCAGCAAATGGTACCTGGCACTGGGCACCATCGAAGCGGGGAGCTGGCTGTTCCTGGCCGTTATTTTGATCAGTTCCCTGCTCAATGCAGTCTATTTCTTCCGCATCCTGGAAAAAGTTTATATGAAAAATCCAGAAGACAAACGGGAGTCGGCCGTTGAAAAGCTTCCGGCAGAGAATCAGGAGGTAGGGGCCTCGATGTGGATACCCACTATCGTACTTGCACTCTCGCTTTTTGTCATCGGTTTACTGAACGTTGCAATCGTCACCGTCATCATAGAAATGTTTCCGGCCTGATGATAAAATTTTCATTGCATAGGATATTCGCTGTCGGTTTTCGGACTTCGGAATCTCAGACGGCAGGTTTCAGGGACTCTCAAACCATCCATGAGCTTGACAAATACACAGACCGGCTCCGGATTTACGATTTTTTAATTAACCTTCTACGATAAACCTGATGGAACTTACATACGTACCTCTATATGCAGTTTTGGTATCGCTGGCCGCCGTTCCGCTAATTTTATTCAGTTCGGGGAAGCCAAACCTGCGTGAGTTCTGGACGATTCTCGCATCCGTGATCAAGTTTGCTTTGGTCATGATGCTGCTTCCGACCGCCCTGCAGGGAGGTTCCGTTGAGGTCACACTTTTTGAGATCGCCCCGGACATTCCCCTGCTCCTTCGTGCTGATCCGTTCGGAGTCTATTTTGCCATCATTGCCTCCGGTCTTTGGTTTTTCACCTCGTTCTACTCCATTGGTTATATGAGAGGAGCCGGTGAAAAGAAACAGGCCCGATATTTTGCCAGCTTTGCGGTTTGCCTGTCGGCAACTATCGGCATCGCTTTTTCAGGCAACCTGCTCACATTTATCCTTTTTTATGAAATACTGACCCTCGCCACATACCCCCTGGTGATTCACAAAGAGACAACCAAGGCGATTCAGGCCGGACGCAAATACCTGGCCTATACACTGACGGCCGGCCTGTTGCTCATTGCCGCCGCAGGGTTGACCTGGCACTTTACGGGAACCCTTGAATTCCGTCCCGGCGGAGTCTTCCAAAACGTATCCCTTTCCCAGCCGGTTATGATTTCCCTGTTTCTCCTTTTTCTCGGAGGGGTTGGAGTTAAAGCCGGAATTATGCCACTGCATAGCTGGCTACCCTCGGCTATGGCCGCTCCCACACCCGTCAGTGCCCTGCTTCATGCTGTTGCCGTGGTTAAATCGGGCGTGTTCGGAGTGATCCGCATTATCGGATTTGTATTCGGCACGGATACCATGAGCTCATTCGGCTTGAATAATATCGTAATGGTCCTGGCCGGAGCTACGATCCTTATCGCTTCTCTCCTTGCGTTTGCACAGGACAACCTCAAGCGGCGGCTTGCCTATTCAACCGTTGGGCATCTCTCCTATATCGTTTTGGGCGCCGCCCTGATCACGCCCCTGGGAATGACCGGCAGCATCATGCATATTGCCGCTCATGCGACGATGAAAATCACTCTTTTCTTTTGTGCAGGGGCCATCTATGTGAACCTGCACAAGGAAAATATCAGTGACCTGAACGGGATTGCGAAAGTGATGCCCTGGACCATGGCGGCATTCGTAATCGGATCGATGGGGCTGGCGGGAATACCTCCCATCAACGGATTTGTAAGTAAATGGTATCTTATTGCAGGAACCCTTGAAGGAGGGATGATGATACCGGTCCTGATCTTTGTCATCAGCGGACTGCTGAACGTGGGGTACTTTTTCCCGATCATTCACAGGGCTTATTTCCGGAAGGGAGATGAAAGCCTCGGGACACACGGGGAAGCCTCGCCGTTTATGGTCGTACCCATTATGATTACAGCCCTTCTTTCCGTTGTTTTCGGCCTGTTTCCCGACCTCTTTTTCAATTTTTATGAACTGGCACAATCAATCGCCACAAACCTGTTTTCAGGAGGTTAGTATGAAAACCCGGCACTGGATCTTACTTGGAATTCTGACACTGGTCAGTCTCATTCTCGAATTTACCATGCTTTCTGATTATGACTCCCACTGGTGGAACGCCATCCCGGGATTCTATATCCTCTGGGGAGCCTTAAGCTGTATTGCGGCGATTTATGTATCCAAATGGATGGGTAAACTATTTCTTTATAGAGACGAAACCTACTATGACCACTGAGTTGATATTTTTTCCGGCTCTTATTGTGATTGCAGGAGCCTTTATTATACCGCTTCTGAATCAGAAAGTGCGGTCTTCCGCTTTCCTGCTTTTCCCTGTGGCGGCACTGGCCGGAATCTGGGCCATGCCGGAGAATTTTGTCCTTCAGGGTTCCCTGGCTGGTTACGATTTGCTTCTCGTCCAGGCGGATTCCCTGAGCAGGATTTTTGCAACGATCTTTGCCATGATTACGCTCTTCGGGGGGATCTACGCCTGGCACATTAAAGACCTTGGACAACAAACCTCCGCACTGGTCTATGCCGGCAGCGCACTGGGGGTTGTCTACGCAGGAGATTTCTTCACCCTGATCGTTTTCTGGGAGCTTATGGCTTTCAGCTCTTCCTACCTGGTCTGGGCGCGTCGGACGGAAGAGGCGCAGCATTCGGGCATGCGTTACCTGATTGTCCATGCCCTTGGAGGCGGAATCCTGTTGGCCGGAATCCTGGTGCATCTGAATGACACCGGCAGTCTTCTTCTAACCAGTTTCCCTTATGTCCTGACCCCTGCCTCCGTCTTGATATTGATCGGGATATCCATTAATGCAGCCATCCCTCCCCTGCACGCCTGGCTGACGGATGCCTATCCGAAGGCAACCGTAACGGGAGCTGTATTTATGAGTGCATTCACCAGCAAGTCAGCCGTCTATGTGCTAATCCGGCTCTTTCCGGGTTGGGAGATCCTGATCTGGCTCGGTGTTGCCATGGCTCTTTACGGGACGGTTTATGCGCTGATGGCCAACGATACCCGTAAAATTCTGTCCTTCTCGATCATCAGCCAGATCGGATATATGGTAGTCGCCATCGGTATCGGAACCGAGATCGCCCTGAACGGTGCGGCCGCTCATGCATTCGGCCATATTTTATACAAATCCCTCCTCTTCATGGGAGCCGGTGCCGTTCTTTACTCAACAGGAAAAAGCAAATTGACGGAACTCGGGGGACTCGCTAAGAAAATGAAATGGACGGTAGTCTTTTACATGATCGGCGGATTTTCTATTTCCGGATTTCCCCTGCTGAACGGGTTCATCAGCAAGTCTTTGATTATGGAGGCCGTCGGCGAGGCCCATCTTGAAATGGTCATCCTGCTTTTGTTGGCGGCCTCTGCAGGCACCTTCCTCCATACCGGCCTGAAGCTGCCTTATTTTACCTGGTTCGATACCCCAAAAAGTGAAATCATGGTCAAACCCCTTCCGAAAAACATGTTGTTTGCAATGGGGATCGGGGCTTTCTTCTGTATCCTGTTCGGGATCTACCCGGCTTTGATCTATAACAACCTGCCTTACCCGGTGGATACCCAACCTTTTACCGTCTATAACCTGGTTGAAATGACCCAGATCCTGGTGTTTACATTTATCGGATTCTGGCTTCTGCGTAAAAATCTTAAAGGAGTGCCAAAAATCGCGCTGGACACGGACTGGTTTTACCGCATGCCGGCAACATGGGTTCGAAGAATTTTCGTCCGGTTTCCGGACGATCTGTTCGGACAGGCCGAGAAGATTGTTCTGGACCTCTCCCGGAAACTGACCGGATCCTTTGAAAATCCGATGAGTTGGCTGAACCCGTTCACCGACCATGGCAAAGAAGCCTCCACATATAGCCCGGCGCTGGAAGTGGTCATGTCTTACATCCTCCTGGTAATCCTCGTGGCCGGGCTGTTTATCATACTGTAAACAGTGGGTCATCCGCCGGCGGAAGGGGTTCTCTGCCAAACTTTTTTACTTTAACAGCCAGATCAACAGGAACTGGACCCAGAGCATGGAATCGATCCAGAAAGTAAAATAAAGAGGGGAACGATCTTCATGGGTCTTCAGGATCAAAGCCGAGGTCAACAGACCTGTCAAAAGCAAACCCAAAAGTGTCATCACTTCCAGGGGCCCTGCCAGCCAGCGAAACCCGGCGATCATCCCGTATAAGGCCACTGCAACGACCCCAAGCCGGAGTGATCGCCGTACTCCGAACCTCTGCGGGATCGTCTTTTGAAATGCATAGTCGGTATTCAAGTCCCGGATATCGAATGGAAGGAGCAGAGCAAAAACAAAAAATGCCCGTTGCATGCAAAAAAGAATAAAGTCGGGCGTAAGTCCATCGTGGACATTAAAATAGGGGATGAACGCCGTCACCCAGAGCCATACAAAAAGAATAAGATAAATTTTCAGCCAGGGAATCTCACGAAGGGTAATCCGAACTCTTCGAAAAGTGAAAAGAGGGGTTGAATAAAGAAAGGACAAGGTACCCGGAACAATGAACCACGTAACGACAGACCGGTCTTCCATACCCACCAGGGAGACGGACATCCCCGCTACCCCCAGCCCTGCATAAATAATAAACGGATGCCATGGAGTAAAATGATCTTTTACCCTGGCAGACCTGTATCGTCCCATCAGGTTCTGCAGGTTGTAGGTAAACAGAGTCGCAAAGCCGATGAAAATGATGAGCGGATAATCCGGTGGGATCGAGAGCTGAAGATATGCGGAACCGGTAAAAGCCGATGCGGCAATTGCAATCAGCAGATGGCTGCCGGCTACCCACTCTCCTATTCTTCCGATTGTTTGGGATAACATCCGAGGACTTTCAAAAATACGGCTTTCCCTTCCAGTTCTTTCAGTCCCTTCTCCACTGCAGGGTCATTGATATTACCTTCAAAATCGAGAAAGAACTGGTATTGCCATGGTTTCCGGGGACGCGGGCGCGATTCCAGTTTGGTCATATTAATCCCGTGATCCTCCAGAACCTTCAGGCAACTGATCAGGGCACCTTTTTCATGGGGGGTTGCAAATACGAGCGAGGTTTTACAGGGGATCCGGGCATCAACGGATACAGGCTTCTTCGATACCACTACAAAGCGGGTAAAGTTTTCAGGCTGATTGGCAATCCCTTTCCGGACGATATATAGTCCGTACAATTCGGCGGCATAGGCACTTGCAATCGCCGCCTGTGAGAGATCATCCTCTTCTTTGACTTTCCGTGCAGCCATTGCCGTATCATAATACGATTCAATTTTACAGCGCGGCATGTCAGCCAGAAACCGGCTGCATTGGGCAATCGCCTGCGGGTGGGAAAGAATACGACGAATGTTTTCCAGTTTCACTTTTCCCGGTGCCATCAAACAGTGTTCAATATGCAGAACCTCTTCGCCTACAATATAATAGTCCCTGTTTGCCAGGAGGTCGTATGTATCATTAATGGAGCCGGCCGTCGTATTTTCGATGGGCAGAATGGCGTAATCGGCTTTCCCCTCTTCAACCGCCTCCCCAGCCGCTTCGAAAGTCCGGTAACCGATACATTCCACATTTTTATAGCGCTCGGAAAAATGACGCCGGGCCGCCTGGTCACTGAATGCTCCCTGAACTCCCTGGTAAGCCACCACAACCGTCTGGTTCGCATCCGCCTGATTCTGGTGGTCGACCAGTGAGTAGGTTTGATAGCGGAGCGACTGACGTATGATTTGCTGAAACAGTTTCTCGGTAAAATAAGGATCCATGCCGGCATCCACAGCCATCTCCCGGACACGCTGGAGAAGTTCTTTTTCCCGTTCCGGGTCACGGATCTCCCTGGCCTCTTCCAGCTTGTTCGCAAAAACTTCCTGAACGGTCTTTTGTCGTTCAGCCAATGTGTCAATTAGCTTTCGATCCAGTTTGTCAATCCATTCACGATATTTACTTAACTTTTTCGGGTCTGTTGAGTCATTCATAAAAGAAATCGGCTCTGTAGAGGTCAGGGATGTAAAAGTAGCCCGCCACCCGGCGGATTAAAATAGGTTCAGAAAACACAGTGTGTAGAATCCGCCGGTGGGCGGACGAACGGAGAAAATTACTAACTATTTAATAAAATCAAACCCACAATAAAGGTTTTTTCATTCCTGGCGTTCATTTCAGTGATCACTGGAATCGGATCGGACTTTGATCCCGGACAGAAGGGATTAAACACTTTAGTGCCTTTTCTCTCAGTGCCGTTGTGACAGGATTCGGATTCAATTCAGCCGACTCTGCTTTTCAGTTGGTCGATACGTTCCATAATGTCTGCGCGGTCCATCTTCCGGTACTTTTCCGGTAACAGTGATTTGGAGGTACATTCGATCACAGCACTCAGTACCTGAAGTTCCACCTCCTCCGGATAGGTTGGTGGAATAAAATCGTCCAGGGTTTGATCCAAAATTTCAGGGGTTACCTTTACCTTATTCACAGAAGCCGCTCTGAATTTTGCGCGGGTCAGGGCAGCTTCCATATCCGCTCCGGACATAGGCTTGGTTCCCTTTTCGATGGCCTTGGGCATATAAGATTCTGTCAGCTTTAAGCCGGTCTTCTTTCTCATCGCCTCAAACAAGTCAATTCGTTCTTCCTGAGTCGAAGGTGCAAACAGGGCCAAATGCTCTTCAGCTCTCCCCTGCCGCTTCAGGTCCACCGGCATGAGATCCGGCCGGGCCGTCATCAAAAACCAGATCACCCGACCCCGATTTGAAGTATCGCTCATGAACGATGCAATCTGGGAAAATACACGGCTGGACACTCCGCTGTCCCCGCTTGAATTCCGGCTGCCAAGATAAGCATCCGCTTCATCGATCATGACCGTGACAGGTGCCATAGCCTTCAGGATATTCAGAATCTTTTCGAGATTACCCTCGGTCACACCCTGCCACTGACTGCGAAAATTTTTCAGTTTCACCATGGGAATCCCGATTTCACCGGCAAAGCAATTGACCAGGAATGTCTTGCCTGTTCCGACGGGGCCGCAAACCAGGTATCCCATTGGAAGGACATCCGGCCGGCCGGCTTGGAGTGCGCTTACAGACTGACGAAGATGTTCTATAACCTTTGTATGGCCCGCCACATCATTCAGGGTATACCTGGAGGTCACAAATTCCATCAGGCCATAAGCCTCTGCTTCAATCAGCTCTTTCTTAAGCCTGCTCAGGTTCTCAAATGTTACCGGAACCTGGTTTTCTCTTGCATTCGAAAGGATATTCCGGAGATGAATGAAATTCAACCCGGCAGATTGTTGAGCCAAAACATTGGCTTGCACCCTGGAATGTTTTTTGAACTCATCCCGAGCCATCTCCGTCCGGATAAAACTCAGACGTTGGGGTTCGTCCGGGAGGGGAATTCGGATATCGGAATTCTGCGGATGCTGGATCAGGGTCTTGTTAAGATCCGCCAGGTTTTCGGTCAGAAGTACCGTTGTAAAATCCGAGGCCAAAAACAGGGGATCGTGTGCCCATCTGAGTAGGGTAACCAGCGCATTGCGATCTTCGGTGCCGGAAGTTCCCCCGTCCATGGCCGGAACAATCGTATCCGCATAGTCAATGATCAGGGCAATACTTTTTCTTTGTTCCAGCCGGAGACGAAAATACTGTTCGAGTACAGAAAACGCCCGGACGGGATCTTTCGGAATTTTATCGGAAACCTCCGTACCCATCAGCGAGTCCCTCCCTGCAACTGCCCGGTTGAAGTCGGTTTGTGTTTTTTGATCTCGAAAATAGATTCCCGATGAGCGGTCATAAAACACGACAAAATCACGTGCCCCGAAAAACTCCTCTGACAGAAATGATTTCAAGCGCATGAACTTCGGCGATTTTTCCTTCTCTACCGGTACCAGGTCATGAACATTTCCATGCAGAATAAACTGTCCGATTGTACGGCTTAAATATTTCCTGGCAAACTGTTGTGCCCAGTCGGGGTAGTGATCAATCATGACTCTCCGTCCCTGATGATAAGCTTCACCGTATCCAGTTTATTCGGAGTCGCCTTGCTGATAATAAACTTGTGTCCCCCGATCACCAGTTCCTCATTGACTTTCGGAATACGGCCGATGTGATTGAGGATATACCCGGCAATAGTTTCAAAATCGTCGGCATCTTTTCTGAGTTTGATTTCAGGATATTTTTCTTCCAGATCTTCCAGTTCAACACTTCCGCTCACTACATAGACTCCAGGTGAAACTCGTTTCATGATTTCCTCGTCAATATCATATTCATCCTGGATATCCCCCACCACTTCTTCGATCAGATCCTCGATCGTCACCATTCCCGCAGTCCCACCATACTCATCAATGACGATAGCCACGGAGATATTACTCTGACGAAATTCAGTCAGCAGGTCTTTTGATTTTTTACTGGAAGGAATCAACTTCACCGGCCGGATAATCTCGGCAAGGCTTTCAGGGTTATTAAACAGATCATAGGCAAATACAACCCCGATAATATCGTCGATGTTATCCTGATAAACCGGAAGCTTGGAGTAACCGGAAGCAATAAACGTATTTTTCACCTCTTCAATGGAAGTCGTTTTTTCCACAGCCACCATTTCCGTTCTCGGAATCATGGTTTCCCGGACCCTTTTATTGGATAAATCCAGAACATTTTGCAGGATTTCGGAATCTTCCTTGTCAAAATCCTCTCCGCCGTCGCTGTCACGCAATTCTTTAAAAATCATCTCCACGTCCTGCCGGCGGAAAATCTTGTCGCTCCGCTCGCTGCCGGCCTTCAACAATCGTACAAGAAGGTTAGAGGAGGAATTGGCAACCCCTATCAGGGGACTCAAAACATAATTGAACAGCCGCAAGGGAATGGCTACCATCTTCACCATAAAGTCTGCCTGGATCCGATAGAGTGCCTTGGGGATAATCTCTCCAAAAATCATGATCACGACAGAGGCCACAACCGTTTGAATCAACAAGATCATCACAACGGAAGGCTGGCTTCCCGTCATCGATTCGTAGCCCGACTGGATAGGGGATATTAAAAAAATCGCCATCAATGTGGCATAAATCACATTGATGATATTGTTTCCTACAAGTGTAGTCGTCAAAAACGTATTGGGGTTTTTGACAAAAAATGCAAGCGATTGAGATAAATAGGTTCCCCTGCGGGATTCAATTTCAAGCTTCAGCCGGTTGGCTGAAACAAAGGCAATTTCCGATCCTGAAAAAAATCCACTCAATAATATTGTGACAACAATGATAACCGTTTCAATCATGATAAAAATATAAGCTGAAAACAGATAAACAAACAACGCCGGTTGTTTACGAGATTCTCCATCCCCCGGTTTCGAAGTCTGCAGGACCTGGTTGATGGTTACGGGGAGGCTTTGCAAAACTTGGGATGTTGTTCAAGGTCAAGGCCAGTCCGCCAGCCGGCGGATCGAAACCGCAGTATATTTCAATATTCGAGGATTTCAATCGACCGATCACGCCGACATTGGGCAAAAGACCCGTTTTACAAAACCTCCTACGAATGAATGTCAGAGTTGACATGACACTACACTTTTACTTTTTCCTGTTCGGTATAATCGGTAATACAACCCAGTGAGGCGTTCGATACGGATCGGGCATATTTTAAAAGAATTCCCTGATTCACCTTTAACGGAGGCTGCTCCCACTGTTGCCGGCGGCCCTCAAGCTCTTCGTCGGAAATTTCAAGTTGTACGACCCGGTTCTCGGCATCAATGGTAATCGTATCCCCGTCTTTCACCAAAGCAATCGGTCCACCTGCCTGGGCCTCGGGAGTCATATGGCCCAAAACAAATCCATGAGTTCCCCCCGAAAATCGTCCATCCGTAATCAGTGCCACGCTGTTGCCCAGACCCGCCCCCATAATTGCAGAGGTGATAGAGAGCATTTCCCGCATTCCAGGCCCCCCTTTGGGCCCTTCGTACCGAATTACGACCACATCTCCCTCTTTCACTTTACCTTCCCTGATAGCAGTGAGGCTGTCTTCTTCCGAATCAAAGACCTTCGCCGTTCCGGTAAACACCAGGCCTTCCTTGCCGGTAATTTTAGCTACACTTCCCTCCGGGGCGAGGTTTCCATAGAGAACCTGAAGATGCCCGGTTTTTTTAATCGGATCGGACGTTGAATGGATGACGTTTTGCTCTTCGAACAGTCCCGGCAGATCTTCAATATTTTCTTCAAGGGTTTTCCCGGTTACGGTCAGGCAATCGCCCGACAGATACCCCTCTTCCAGGAGCAGTTTTTGGACCGCCGGAACTCCCCCGGCAAGATAGAGGTCTTCCATCACATACTTGCCACTCGGTTTCATATCGGCCAAATACGGAGTGCGGTCACTCACTTCCTGAAAGTCATCAATGGTAAACGGAACGCCGGCAGCATGGGCGATCGCCAATAAATGTATCACCGCATTGGTGGATCCGCCCAGTGCAATGGTAATCGCCACGGCATTTTCAAGGGATTTCCGGGTGATGATATCCCTCGGTTTAAGGTCCTTCTCCAGTAAATTCCTGATGGCAGTTCCGGTTCTCTTGCACTCCTTGATTTTTTCATCTGCCGTGGCGGGAGCGGACGAGCTGTACGGCAGGCTCATTCCGAGAGTTTCTATGGCCGAAGCCATTGTGTTTGCCGTATACATCCCCCCGCAGGCACCCGCCGTCGGACAAGCATGTTTCAATACCTGCTCCATTCTGTCTTCATCAATTTCGCCGGAAAGAAATTGTCCGTAGGATTCAAACGCCGATACAATATCCAGTTTTTCTCCATTCAGATTTCCCGGGCGAATTGTCCCCCCGTAAACCATAATCGACGGGCGGTTGATCCGGGCCATGGCCATCACCGAACCGGGCATGTTTTTATCACAACCC
>JBBDNC010000062.1:0-5453 GCA_040877875.1 Balneolaceae bacterium
CTCCCTCTGGCCTTGTCCTTGAACAAAATCCCTGGTTCTGCAAAGCCCTCTTTCATTAAAAAAATAAATGTAATGTAAGGCATTCGTACGGGTTTGATCATAATAGGAAAAGGAGAGGATATGTTAAACTTCTTAAAGGGTTATTCCGAAATTGTTTTTCCCAAAATATGTGTTGGCTGCTCACATCACCTTGAATCGTCAGAGAATTTTCTATGCTTCTTTTGCCAAAATGAACGTTTTGAATCTGTCTTCAATATGTTGGAGAATTCAGATTTCCTGATTTATCCCGAGTTTGTTAGTTGCCGGTACTCACTATGGGAGTTTGACAAGGGGGGAACCTTGCAGGATATTTTGCACTTGCTCAAATATGGCGGATATTTTGACCTTGGGGTTGAACTTGGGGCGATTTTGGGCAATATGTTGAAGACCCGAAAAGTCTTGCAGGTGATGTTCCGTGATCATGAACCCCTGCTGGTGCCTGTTCCCCTGCACCGTAGAAGGCAGCGGTTCAGAGGATATAATCAGGCTGAAGCCATCGCATTGGGTGTGGAACAATCCACCGGCTGGAAGAGGATACATCCCACGGCTGTTGAACGTGTAAAAGACACGGGTTCACAAATCGGTTTGTCTATAGGTGAACGCCGGGAAAACATCCGGAATGCTTTTAGGGTCCATTTCGGGCAGGAATTTGAGAATTTTCTCCCGGTCATAATCGATGATGTATTTACCACCGGGGCCACGACTTTTGAGCTGGCGGGACAACTTGTGTCGGAAGGCGCGCAACAGGTGGCCATCGGAACCATTGCTCAAGCCTGAATCAGTGATCAGTGTGGCAGTGTGTCAGTGAACGGATGATGAGTCTTGGCCAGAGGAACTGCAAACCCTCCCGATTCAAGTGCGGACATATCATGATTCATCAGAAGTTATTATTGCTCATTTTAAACTAAACATCTCCGAATTTCCCTGTTTACTTCAAGCCGGCGGATGACACACTGTTACACTGTAAACTGTTTTCTGATTCCAATTGTAATTGTATAAGGGTATATTTGAACCGTATGCCATCTAAGTCATCACAATCACGCAAGCATTCACAATTTATCTTCGAAACCGGTGTTGCTACGGTTTCCTCGGGGGGGCACTGGTTCAATGCTACCCGTGAGACGGTCGAGAAATTTGTACCCGGATTACTGAAAAGACAGGATTATGAAAAACTCATCAAGAAGGCAGTGGCATGGATAGAAAGTGCGGACAGCCTATCAATGATTCTGTATTTTGTTTTAGTGTTTACTACTAACGTGTGGATTGCCTCCCTGGCTGTAATACCGTTTTATTTGGGATGGTTTTATTATAAAAGTGCATTTATCAATCTTCCCACGACCCCCATCCTTCAATTCTTTAATCTGGATAGTATCCAACTGGGAGTTGCAGCGGTTGCATTAAGTTTTCTGGGTATTGAGGGAATGTATTCCGGGCTGATGATCGGGATCCTTTATTTTTTTCTATTCAAAGTAGGTTTGTTGAGAATGGGCCTGGAAAAATGGAACGCAAAACGATCGCAGGAAAATCTGACACTCAACGACCGGGTATTTAAAATGATTCTGGTTCGTTATGCTATTTATGAAAATATGAATCCGCCCGAAGTGGAACGATTGGAAGAACATATCAAGGAAACTCTGTTAAAGCACAAAACCTAATTAGTATCATTGATTCATGGACCGCACCAGACTTTTTGTCATACGCCACGGTGAGACGGATTATAACTTACACGGACGTCTGCAGGGACGCAGTATAGATGCTCCCCTCAACCTTACCGGGCAGAAACAGGCCGAGGCTGTTGGCAGGTACCTAAGCGACTATAAAATTGACAAAATCGTAACGAGCGGTTTGTTGCGATCGCAACAAACTGCAGAACCCATTCAAAAGAAATTCAAACTGGATTTGTGCATCGAACCCGATCTGGATGAAATGGATTTTGGGAATTTTGAAGGTCAGGAGTATCGGTCGGTGAGGGATCAGATCAAGGAAGTTCAAATGCGCTGGCAGTCCGGGGATTTTGATTATCCGATACCCGGAGGCGAGTCGCCGATGCAGGTTTTTACCCGGGCTAACCGTGCAGCGAGGAAATTACTGGCACCCCCCCAGGGGGAGACTGTCGTTTTTGTTTTACACGGGCGCCTGATCCGGATATTGTTGTCAAACTGGATGGGGCTCGGTTTGAATAACATGCAGAAAATTGAACATACAAACGGTTCGATTAATCAAATTACATGGGATGGAGCCAGCTTTGATCCGGTCTATTTAAATAAGATCGATCATCTGGATGAATCGGAAATTGTGGGTTACAGCTATAATGGATAGACGAATCACCGGGTGCCGAATCCGCTATGCTTTCTGATTTTCCTGAAAGGGTGAAAGGGCTGAATTCTGTAACAGAACGGTTATAATTGTAGGACCCGCGTTTGGGTGAAGGAGTTGTATTCTCCGTCGGAAGTCCGGTATACGGGATGGTTTTTAGAAGATTGGCTGTCGGGGAAGGGTTAGGTGCGGATCACTAATTTTAAACTTTAAGACCGAATCTGGGTATGGGTGACAAGGTAAAAAAAATGTTTGCGGATATTGCCGATGATTATGATCGGATCAACAGTATTCTGTCTTTGGGGGTCCACCACGTCTGGCGTAAAAGAACGGTTAGGGAAAGCGGCGCCCGGCCGGGTCACCATGTGCTCGACTGTGCCACCGGAACGGGCGACCTGGCGATTGAATTCAAGAAAGCGGTCGGGGAGGATGGGGTTGTGCTGGGAACGGATTTTTGCAGGGAAATGATTGAACATGCTCCTGAAAAAGCCGAAAAAAAGAATCTTGAAATTGATTTTGAAGTGGCGGATGTGATGAATTTATCTTACGAAAATGACCGTTTTGATATCTCAAGTATCGCATTTGGAATTCGAAATGTCGACGACCCGGTCAAAAGCCTGCAGGAAATGGCCAGAGTGGTTAAACCCGGCGGCAAAGTGGTGATCCTTGAATTCGGTCAGCCGAAAGGTTTACTAAAAATTCCTTACAACTTGTACAGCCGGCATATCATGCCGGCGATCGGCGGCTGGCTCAGTGGGAACCGGGAAGCCTATACCTATTTACCGGAAACCAGTGCAAATTTTCCGGCGGGGGAAGCCTTCCTGGCGATGATGGATCGGGCCGGTGTTTTCAGCAAACGAAAAGCGATCCGTATGACCGGCGGCATTTCCTATGTTTATGTCGGGACGGTAGACGGAATGAATATCTGACGGCCAGCGGGGCCCGGTAATTTTTACAATTAATATTGGAAATACAAACATGGCAATGGGTTAACAATCAAAAAGGAGCGTATCATGCAGATTGAAGAAATTAAAAAACTTATTCCACATCGATATCCTTTCCTGTTGGTGGATCGTGTATTGGAATTGGGGGAGGATCGAATCCTGGCTGTAAAAAATGTAACGGTTAACGAAGATTTTTTTAACGGTCATTTTCCCGGCGCACCGATTATGCCCGGTGTATTACAGGTGGAAGCCCTCGCACAAAGCGGATGTATTTTAATGATGAAGCAAAAGGTGGAAGATCCGGATCAAACGCTGATTGTATTTACCGGAATTAAAAATGCAAAATTTCGCCGCCAGGTTGTACCCGGCGATCAATTGAAACTGGAAGTGAAAATGGTGAATCAACGCAGAAATTTTATAAGTATGGAAGGGGTGGCGTCTGTAGAGGGAGATGTTACCTGTGAACTTGAAGCCTCCGCAGCGCTCATCTCCAGGGATCAAAACGTATGAATACTCAACCTGCATCCAAACGACCGGAAAAAGTAACCACTCAAACCGTGGTGGAGATGAAAAATCGTAATGAAAAAATCAGTATGCTTACGGCGTACGACTTTACGATGGGAAAAATCGTTGACCAGGCCGGGGTAGACGTAATCCTGGTTGGAGATTCTGCCAGTAACGTTATGGCCGGCCATGAAACCACTGTACCGATGACCATGGAGCATATGCTGTATCATGCCTCTTGTGTTGTCCGCGGAGTGGAAACGGCACTGGTGATTGCAGACCTTCCTTTTATGAGTTTCCAGGTAACCGCAAAAGAGGCCCTGATCAATGCCGGCCGAATGATGAAGGAGGCCGGAGTCCACGGAGTAAAGCTGGAGGGAGGAGAGGCGGTCGCCGATACGGTGAAACGAATCGTCGATGCCGGGATCCCGGTGATGGGGCACCTGGGACTCACTCCGCAAAGTATCTATAAATTCGGCACTTATAAGGTACGTGCCAAGGAAACTGTAGAGGCTGAACAGTTATTGAAAGATGCCCGGACACTCGAGCAGTGCGGGGCTTTCTCTATTGTTCTCGAAAAAATACCCGCATCTCTTGCAAAACAGGTCACGGAATCCGTTTCCATTCCTACTATTGGCATTGGGGCGGGGCCGGATTGTGACGGCCAGGTGCTGGTACTTCATGATATGCTCGGGTTGAATAAGGAATTTAAACCCCGTTTTCTTCGACGTTATGCGGATTTGCATGAAACGATGACCGAGGCAGTCCGGCATTATACACGGGACGTGAAAAATCTTGACTTTCCCAATGAAGATGAACGCTATAACTAATTTGTGATACATGAGCAACAACCAGCAAAAACCATTGATCCTTGTGTGTAATGATGACGGTATTTTTTCGCCGGGTATCAAGGCTCTTGCAGAAGTAGCGGACGAGTTCGGAGATGTGGAGATTGTAGCTCCTGACCGCCAGCAGAGTGCCGTGGGACACGCCATTACGGTTAACATCCCTCTTCGGTCACGTTCTTTTATGATCGACGAACGGTTCAGTGGACAAGCTGTATCGGGAACTCCGGCGGATGCGGTGAAACTTGCCCATAACCAGCTTCTCGATCGGCGGCCTTCCCTGATAGTGAGTGGAATTAACCACGGCAGCAATGCCGGGATTAACATACTCTATTCGGGAACGGTAAGTGCTGCAACGGAGGGTACAATTTTGGGCTACCCATCCATCGCTGTGAGCTGTACGGAATTTAATGAGGAGACGGATCTTACCGGGGCCAGGGAGGCGGCCCGAAAAGTAATTGATTATGTATTGAATCACGGACTGCCCCGGGGGGTGACCCTCAATCTCAATGTGCCCTCGGGTCCGCTGAAAGGCATTAAATGGGCCCGCCAGGCCAACAGCCGGTATGTTGAGGAGTTTGTGGGACGTACGGATCCGCATAACCGTTCTTATTATTGGTTAACCGGAAAATTTCAAATGCTGGATAAAGGGGAAGACAATGACATCAATGCCCTGGAATCGGGTTTTGCCTCGTTAACTCCTATTCAATACGATCTTACGGCTTATCCGCTGCTTCGGGAGTTGGAGAATATCACACTTTAGCCTGCATGATTCACCGCCGTGAGCCCCCGGTTTGTCTATAAG
>JBBDNC010000063.1:0-1069 GCA_040877875.1 Balneolaceae bacterium
CCCTGAAGGCATGCTCGATGGATTCAAAGGATATTTGCAAACCGACGGATATGCTGCTTACGAAAAGATTGGCGCTCGCGCCCGGATAACTCATCTGGGGTGCTGGGCCCATGCGCGTCGTGAATTTGACAAGGCTTTATGTAATGATCCCGGCCGGGCCGGGTATGCGTTGTCGCATATCCAGCGATTGTATGCGGTTGAGCGCATGGCGCGGATCAAAAAGCTTTCACCGGCCGGGCGTAAAAATCTGCGTCTGGAGGAGTCCTTACCGGTTATCAATGAGCTTGGTAAATGGATGAGCAGCGAATACAAAAAAGTACTGCCGAAAGATACTATCGGTAAAGCAATGGCTTACTGTATAAACCGATGGGATATGCTCAGCGAGTATTTGATGGACGGCCATCTGGAAATCGATAATAATATGGTTGAAAATGCCATTCGCCCAGTAGCCCTGGGCCGGAAAAATTATTTGTTTGCCGGATCTCATGAAGCCGCGCAGCGAGCGGCGATGGTCTATTCATTTTTGGCCATTTGCAGGAAACACGAGGTCGATCCGTTCCAGTGGCTGCGTCATACGCTGGAGAATATCAGCACCACCAGGTATAATGAGGTGCGATCTCTGTATCCTCAAAACTTCAAGTCAACATGTGATTCGTAGGACGGATACGCTGGACAAACCGGTAGCGTCAAGCGTGGCTTCGTAGCTGCCCGGGCTCTGGATCTCATCCACCAGCGTGGCCACATGGCGGCCCAGCAGATCGAATACCTCTAGGCGCACCTTGCCCGCCTCAGGCAGTTCATAACGAATCACCGTGGCCGGGTTGAAGGGATTCGGGTAATTCTGATGAAGGGCGAAAGAGATTAACGCCTGGTAGTATGAGCACTGGAAGAGTCCGGAGGGTCTGGTGGTAAACAGTTTGTTTTTACCAGCTTACCGTATTATTAAATGTTGTTAATTGTGCCTAATACTTCCAGTAGTCGGATTAGCACAGTTGCCGCCTATGCTCTTTTGGTTACGCTTTTTCCGATGTAAATTTAGGGTTCAACGGTAGTCGAACCAATTAGGTTT
>JBBDNC010000064.1:0-1063 GCA_040877875.1 Balneolaceae bacterium
TTCATCCCGTAGCAAAGTATACCCGGCATTTTCTACAGCACGTTCAAAATCTTTTGATGTCAATTCACCGGTATAGGTAACCTTTGCAGATTCGGTTGCCAAATTCACGTTGGCTTCCTCCACACCTTCCAGTTCTTCCAGGGACTTTTGTACGGAACTTACACAACCGGCACAGTGCATACCTTCGATTTTTAACATAATGGAATCCGGTTCTTTCTCAACAAGAGAATAACCGGCCGCCTCAACAGCCTTTCGCAGATCATCATCGGAAACTTCATCTGCATCATAGGAAACCGTCGCCGATTCGGTAGCCAGGTTGACAGAGGCTTCTTCCACACCTTTTACCTTGTTGAGAGATTTTTCAACAGTTGATACGCAGCTTGCGCAGTGCATGCCTTCGATATCCAGCGTTTTCTTGTCAAGTTGTGTTGGAGTGTCCATAGTTAAAATATTAATAGTATTTGTTAGCTATATCGTGTCGTAAAAACCTTGCTTTTAATATACAGCAAGCAAGCTTAAATTGAGCTTAAAAACCAAAAGTTGATTTTCAGCGGAGGTGTCTTTAACAGTGGCTTTATAAATAGCTTGTCTCCAAACATTATAACGCCACCTCTGCGATCTATAACCTGATGGAGTGGCCCATCGAACAACTATGGTATCGAAAATGGCGCAGGCAGCTTTGGAATCACGTAAACGGGCCGAACGTGTTGGAAATCGGCGTGGGAACCGGGAAAAACATCCCCTTTTATCCCGATGACATTCATATTACCGGCATCGATCTGTCTGCAGGCATGCTCAAACGGGTAAAAAAGATGTTGGAAAACCAAAAGAACAATCGCGTCATCCTTCGCGAGATGGATGCGCAGCAAATAGAATTTCCTGATGACACTTTCGATGAGATATTGGCCACGTTTGCATTTTGTTCAGTTCCGAATCCCGTACTCGGTCTTCGGGAGGCCCCGCGGGTTACGAAGCCCGGCGGTAAACTGCATCTGCCCCGGCATCCAACCCAGTGATTTTGTGATCCAGATCGCCCAGCGCCGTTAGCATCAGCACAGGAAAA
>JBBDNC010000065.1:0-5274 GCA_040877875.1 Balneolaceae bacterium
GTGGGTGCCTATGGAAATGAAGAGGTCCGAACGCCGAATATTGATGCTCTGGCCGATCAGGGAGTCAGGTTTACCCGAGCCTATAATATGGGCTCCTGGAGCCCGGCTGTTTGTGTTCCGAGCCGTACGATGTTAAATACCGGCCTTTACGTTTGGAATGCCCGCCAACTCAATAATGATGACTACTCTCCGTGGCATGAGAATCAACTGTTCTGGAGCCAGCGGCTCAAACAGGCCGGATACCGAACCTACTTCACCGGAAAATGGCATGTGCCCGGCCTGGACCCCAACGATCTGTTTGATCACGTAATCAATGTCCGCCCGGGCATGCCGAACCAGACGGAAGAGGGATATGACCGTCCCTACAAAGACAAGGAGGACGTATGGAGTCCCTATAATCACAAGTTTGAGGGATTCTGGAGAGGTGGCATTCACTGGTCAGAGGTCCTCCGGCACGACGCTGTTAATTTTATCGAACATGCAACTCATCGGGACGAACCCTTTTTTATGTATTTGGCGTTCAATGCACCTCACGATCCCCGGCAGGCTCCCCGGGAATTTGTCGAATCCTATGATCCGGAGGAGTTAAAAATTCCCGAAAATTATCTGCCCGAGTACCCCTACAAGAATCCGATTGGGGCCGGGAGAACCGATGACCGGTATAGGCCTCACCCTCCTGGTACCTCTCAGGAAGTAATTGAGTCAAGCCAATATCTGCGTGACGAAGCGCTTGCCCCGTTTCCCCGCAGCGAATATGCGGTCAGTGTAAATCGTCAGGAGTACTATGCGATCATTTCCCACATGGATGCGCAGATCGGGTTGATGTTAGATAAACTGGAGGTTAACGGTGAACTCGACAATACCATAATCGTATTTACGGCCGACCATGGCCTGGCGGTGGGCCAACACGGTTTTATGGGGAAACAAAACATGTATGAACACTCTCTTCGCGTACCCTTTATCATAACCGGGCCGGGAATTCCTGCAGGTGAGGAAAATGACGCCTCTATTTACCTGCAGGATGTCGTGCCGACATCGATTGAACTCGCCGGGGGCAGGGTTCCGGATGCCTACCAGTTTCAATCCCTGCTGCCGTTGTTGCGCGGGGAGGCAACTCAGCCGTACCCGGCCATCTACGGAGCTTATTTGGAAAACCAGCGCGCTGTTGTGGAATGGCCCTATAAACTGATCTTGTATCCGGATATTTCCCGGGTTCGACTGTATCATTTGTTAGAAGATCCCTATGAAACAGCGGATATATCTGAGGAGCCGGACTCGGAGCCGATTATTCGCCGGTTGATGCAACGCCTCGTGGAACTTCAGCGGGAAACAGGGGATGAACTGGATCTGGCAGAAACCTATTCGAATTGGTTTTGATCAGCTCAAACCATCATTCCAATACATCCCTTGAATTCCCCGGTTGTATTGCAGTCTGATATCCAGGCAGGCAACAAGCAAAATGATTATTAAATGAAATATGCAATCTCTGGGTATTTCGAGCCATGTATATTCAGCTTTAGAAATTTTTTTCAAGTACATTACCTTTCAAATCCCATAAAAAAAGGCTTTATGTAGTCTTTTTAAATATATGTTATGCCCCTTTAAGATGAGTTCAAGGTTGTCTTTGATCATCATTTTTTTACTTTTCTCGCTTTCAGCCTGCACGCCGGAGAAAAAAAGTGAGACTCCACTCTTTACAAAGTTGTCAAGTGAAGACACCGGCATTCGATTTTCAAATACAATTGAAGACAGTTTAGAGCTTAATGTGTTGAATTATCCCTTTATGTATAACGGGGGCGGGGTTGCCATTGGAGATATTAATAATGACGGTCTTCCGGATATATTCCTCGCCGGAAACAGGGTCTCAAGCAGACTATATCTGAACAAGGGAGAGATGCAGTTTGAAGACATAACGGAGTCGGCCGGTGTTTCAACTGACAAATGGATCAGCGGGGTTTCGATGGTGGATATCAATAATAACGGTTACCTGGACATCTACCTTTCCGTAGTCAGTCCGGAAAGTGCCCCATCCGAGGAACGTTCAAATCTTTTGTTTGTCAACAACGGGGATAACACATTTACCGAATCAGCCGCTGATTTCGGTATCCACGATACAGGTTTTACGACTCATGCTGCATTTTTGGACTACAACGGGAATGGATATCTGGACCTGTATCTGCTGAATCACTCACCGGGATCTTTTTATTTTGATATGGTAAACATTGAAGGAAGTTCCGACGAAGCAAATCAATCTGTAAGTTTTGACCGGCTCTATAGAAATAATGGAGACGGAACTTTTACGGATGTGTCCAAAGAGGCGGGATTATTAGAGAAAACCGGATATGGACTGGGTGTGGTGGTGGCTGATTTTAACCGCAATGGCTGGCCGGATATTTATATATCCAATGATATTGCACCCAATGATGTCCTGTATATAAACAACAAAGACGGAACCTTTACGGACAAGTTATCCGACTACCTGAAACACACCAGTTTTGCCGGCATGGGGGTCGATGCGGCAGATTTTAACAATGATGGCTGGCCGGATATCCTGCAGGTGGACATGATGCCTGAAGATTATACACAACGCAAGGTAATGAGCGGGGGTACCGGTTATGAGCATTTTCTCTCCATGCGTGAGCAAGGGTATGATTACTACTATTCAAAAAACAGCCTGCAGTTAAATCGCGGAACGGATCATCAGGGGGATCTGGTATTCAGTGAAATGGGAAGGGTTGACGGGGTCGCCTACACGGAGTGGAGCTGGGGAGCTTTGTTCGGGGATTATAACAATAGCGGCTTTAAAGATATACTTATTACAAATGGCTATCCAAAAGCTGTTAACAATTATGATTATCTCGTGGAGATGAATAACGCCCGGCGTTTTGGAACGGAGGAGGCCCAGCGTAAGCGCAGATATGAAATCTTGCAAAATCTGCCGGGGATACATCATCATAACTATCTGTTCAGAAATGAAGGGAATTTAAGGTTTACAGATGTGTCTGCCGAGTGGGGTTTCAGTGAGCCCTCCTATTCTTTCGGAGTGGCCCATGGGGATTTAGATAACAACGGCAGCCTGGATGTAGTGATCAACAATATTGATGCTCCGGCCTCCGTGTACCGGAATAATTCGTCCGGGCAGACAGATAATAATTTTTTTAGAGTAAGTCTTTTTGGTGATTCAGTAAATAAAAGAGGGATCGGCGCTGAGGTGATTCTCTCTGCTGGTGGAGAAAAGCAGTATGTGTATCAAACTCCCTGGCGGGGATATCAGTCAACCGTCGAAGACAAAATCCATTTCGGGCTGGGTCAGACGGACCATATCGATTCACTTGAAGTGATTTGGCCGGATGGCCGGTACCAGTTATTGGAGAATCCGGAGGTGAATCAACTGACAGAACTACATTATGAAAATTCACGTGACAACAAGCCGGAATCTTTGATTCCTAATAAGGAAAATCAAAGGTTTAAAGAAATCACGAATACATCCGGCCTCACATATAAACATAAAGAAAGGGAAGTAAATGATTTTAACGTCCAACCCTTATTGCCGTATCAGCACTCTATGCCGGGGCCTAAAATGGCTGTAGGGGATGTAACCGGAAACGGCCTGGATGATCTGTTTATCGGAGCTTCAGCCGGTTTTACAGCTGTACTGTATCTTCAACAGGATGATGGAACCTTTCGTGAATCGATAGAGCAGCAGCCCTGGCAAATGGACCGGCTTTTTGAAGATTCGGGAGCCGTTTTTTTTGATTCGAATGGCAATGGGCTGTTGGATTTGTATGTGTCAAGCGGCGGGTTCGATCTTTCCCCGGCCTCTGACCGATTGCAGGACCGGCTCTATCTGAATACCGGTGAGGGTATGTTTATTAAAGTGGATGCGGCTCTGCCTCAAATGCTAACCAGCAGCTCCTGTGTGGTACCGGGAGATTTTAATGGCAATGGAAGGACGGACCTGTTTGTGGGTGGGGGCGTAGTGCCCGGTAAGTATCCCTACCCTGCGAGAAGTTATATTTTGCGTAACGACGGCGGCTCATTTACCGATGTCACCGAAGAGGTGGCTCCTGAATTGGTTAAACCGGGGATGATCACGGATGCGGTCTGGATGGATTTTGATGATGATGGCCGGTTAGACCTTGTTACTGTCGGAAAGTGGCTTCCGGTACAATTTTATAAGAATGATGATGGCAGATTGAAGGAGGTAACCGGGGCCGTGACTATGCAGCCGGAAAGAGGGTGGTGGTACAGTCTGGAAAAAGGGGATTTTAACAACGATGGCCATACGGATCTGATTGCCGGTAATGCAGGGTTGAATTTTACCTACAAAACGTCTGACAACAAAAAATTCGGAGTCCTTGCCAACGATTTTAATAATAATATGAGGACTGATATCATTTTTACCATCCAGGAAAATGGTACTCAATATCCTTTTTTTGGTAAACCAAAACTTGGGAATGAGTTGAGATTTCTTAACAGTAGATTTCCGACGTTTGAGTCGTTTGCAAATGCATCGGCAGGAGAAATTTTCC
Source organism: Balneolaceae bacterium (assembly GCA_040877875.1). Lineage (GTDB taxonomy): Bacteria > Bacteroidota > Rhodothermia > Balneolales > Balneolaceae > JBBDNC01. Next base: position 4,533 of record JBBDNC010000065.1, read on the forward strand.
AGGAGGATAATTTAACGGAGGCGTTGAACTATCAGGTGGATACGTTTGCAAGCGTCTATCTGGAAAATAATGGAGACGGAACTTTTAAAGCTGTAAACTTGCCGGTGGAGGCACAGTTGTCGGCGGTAAAAGAAATCATCAGTCATGATGTGGATGGAGACGGGAATCCGGATATTATTTTGGCTGGCAATATATTCAAAACCGAACCCGATACCCCGCGGCTGGATGCCGGTTCGGGGGTCTGGTTACGGGGAGATGGAAACGGAAATTTCACACCGGTGGAGCCCTATAACAGTGGATTTTGGGCTCCACTTGATGTGAAGGACCTGAAATTACTACACACACCAAACGGCAAAGCCGTAGTGGTTGCAAATAACAGCGATTCCGTGCAGGTTTTCTCCATAGAAAAATGATGAAAAAACCTGAGATTGTCTATTTTAACAGACTCGGTGTGCAGATTACGGAATCAGAAGGCGACCCTTTTATGAGTCAGTGAAAGTTGAAGGTAAGATAAGAAGTGTATTCCCAATGGAAATAAAATAAGAACCCGGTAAACCAATGAGCCAAACAACCATGAACACGATTATTAGACGAGCCCTGAAACTTTTTACGCTTGCGGCGATCACGCTTCCCCTGCTGCAGTGCACTCCCTCGCCGCCGCCGCTGGAGCTGGAAACCGATTCCAAGATTGTCCTGATCGGGAACAATCTGGGCTCACGGATGATGCATTTTGGTCATTTCG
>JBBDNC010000066.1:0-27899 GCA_040877875.1 Balneolaceae bacterium
TCGATAAATACTATACTCTTCATTACAGCGGTAAGACAATGGAATAAAGGAAACCTGTATCCGGATTATTAATATGAATTGTTGTTGTTTGTGTACTCAAACCTGTAACCGTTCGTTGAGAATCCATAAAGTACAGGATAGACGGCAACGTATCCCTTGAACCCGGAGCCTGAAAGTTGACGCGGTAAAGTAAGGGATCTACGTTCATTAGAATATCAAAATTTCATACATTCCACCTTGGGAGTCTGTCGGACACATAGGATGGTTGCACATGTTAAAGCCAGGGTTGAGGCAGGTTGCGCACTTTTTTGAAGTGAATAGCGGTTTTGTTGACCAAAAATGAATGTGCAAGTTGAACAAATCCTGTTTTTCCGCAGTATATCGGCCTATGCCGGACAGACTCCTTTGGGACAATGATTATTCAACGATTACTCCAGATGATTCGCAGCTTCTTTTACCTTGCTTTCTTAATGATATGGATTCTTTGTATTCCCGGAGCTGTGAGCGCCCAGCAGGTTCAGGATACCGAGGGTTCACTTTTGCCGGATATTAATCCCCAGGATATCGAGATCAGAAGTCAATACCAGGCTCGATTTCCGGGCCTGCGCCGACAGCCGATCCTCGGATTTAATCCCCGCCCGCGTGTTTACCAGGTGGATCCGAACCGGGCACCTTATCTTGAAAGTTATGAGGAGATCATCGCTCAACTGCCGGTTGGTGAAATCAGCAGGCCCGCTCCCCCCGAATATCTTTCCCCCCTGTTTCCAGATCCGAAACACGGTTATGGACATTTGGGGGCCGGCAGTTATCTGACCCCTGAATCCGGGATATATGCCAACACTGAAATAGGAGAGAATCACTGGCTGACGGGGAATCTCGACTATCGGTCCAGTGCAGGCCATCGTGACGAGCCCGCCACGTCATTCAGATTCCTGAATCTCGAAACCGGCTACCGGGGCAAGCTGGATCCTTCAACCGTGTTGGGAATGACACTGAGTGCAAACAGCGACTTCAATCGGATGCTTGAACTCTCTCCATCCGTCATTGACAGGATGGACGACACTGCCCGGAAAGAGTATCGGGGTTTAAATCTGGATACCCGCATTACACGGTTTAAGAATAAAATAGAATCGTGGAATGTTGGCATAGGCGGGATGTACCAGGCAATGGATCTCGATGCGGGGAATGTGACTCCATTGACCTCAGATATCGAAGAATGGGGAATCACTCTGGATGCAAATAAAAACTGGATTGGAGAGCGGCTGCATGAACAGTACGGATTCCAAACGGATGTACAGACAGGCGGTTATCAGAGTTCCGGGTTGAGTGACAGTCAATTCTGGCACATGGCAGGTGCAGGAGGACGATACGAACAATTGTTTGATTACAAAACCAAGGTAGATGCCTCCTTAATGGTATACCACATGTCGGATGCAGTGGATCAGACTTTTTATGTGTCTCCGGATCTAAACGTTGAATTTTATCTGATGGATGAAGTGACTTTTACCGGTTCTGTGTCGGGAAAACCGGAACATCCCCGACATATTTCCTACCATCGGGAAAATCGATTTTTGACACCTGATAATTTACTACGCCATAGTTATCATTTGAAAGGGTCGGCCGGAATCTCGGTTGAGTTTTATCCGGGCAATAAGTTAAGTGGAGGGATCAGCTATCAAGACAGCAAAAATTATCCCTATTACTCCCGGCGGGATCTCTCATCTGTTTTTTCAGGAGGAGACTCCGGTTATTATCAAATTCAATATGGCCGGGCGTCCGTTTTTAAAATTCACGGCGGTTACTCCGCAGATTTGATCCCCGGGCAGCTTTGGGTAAATTTGAATGCCTGGTGGCAGGATCCCAAACTGACTGAGGAGGATATAAAAGTTCCGTTTGAAGAAAACCTTGGCCTCCATGGAGCCGTTACGGTACGGCCTGTTCAGCAAGTGTTATTTGAAGCATGGGGGGATTTTACAGGAACAAGGACAGCTCCGGGAATCTCCGATATGAATCCGTTTATTCATATTGGAAGTCGCGTGGAAGTACGTGTAAGTGAAAAAGTTGGGATTTATGGAAAAATTCTGAACCTTCTGAATCAGAGTTATGAAATTTGGGAGGGGTACCCGGAACGGCCTTTTCAGGTTTACGGAGGGGTATCGCTTATTTTTTGAACGATTTATCAATTTGAAAATACATAACAGACAGACAAATTGTAGCGAACTATGAATACTCCATTTATAAAAGCTTTCAAAGAAGTCATACGGGAAGAAATTGCTAAAAAGAACACGGTTGCTGTTGAAGGACTGGGTCGTTTTGAAGTAGTTCATGAAAAGCAACATCAAAAAAAACTTGACGATGGACAGGTTCTAATGATGCCACCCAGAGATGTCGTGGTCTTCACACCGGAAAAAGGGGAGTGGAAATGAAAATCAACCGGGATAAATTAATTGAACTGCTTACTGAAAAAACAACGATGGAAGCTGAGGAGATTGAAACTCAGCTAACGGAGTTGATATCACGAATCCGGGATGCTGCTGAAAAAGGGAAAGCCCTGGAAATCAAGGGATTCGGAATGTTTTACATTTCCGAAGAGGGAGAATTGAAGTTCGATTCCTCTGACGAACTGGAGACGGAAATCAACTTTAAATATGCCGGAATGGATCCGGTAGAATTAAAAAAATCCCGCAAGGAAACGAATGATGAAACCGGGGGCCCCCGGAAGGAAGAAGCAACGGCGCCTGGTGGCAAGGATTCAGAGGGCAGGGAGAAAGAAGGGAAGAAGCCGGTTGGAGCTGCAAAAAAACCAGGTGAAGAAGCTGCTCCTGCATCGTCGATAATGGGGATGAAGAAGGATTTCCCCCCATCCCGCTCTGAAAAACCTGATCAGAAAGATGAGAAAAACCCTGCAACGACTCTGATTACTACCATTGTAACCGTCCTGGTAATTGTGATCGGGATTATTCTGGCTTTGGATTTTGGGTTCTTGCAACAGGACATTACAAATACGAATTCCGGTACGTCACAGACTTCCCCGCAGCAAGAGGATGAAGCGGTCATCCAACCCAGTGAACCGACTGTGCGTGAGACGGACATAGCCGATAATGAACCTTCTGACCCTGATTCAGAACCGGCCGGTGAAGAGGGCGAACCGGTGAATCAGGAACCGGTGGAATCCCCGGCTGCAGAAGAAGAGGTTGAGGAAGTGCCTGAATTCGGATTGTACGGAACCATGCAGCCGATCGAAGGCAGGTATTATTCCATTGTTCTTCATTCGCTGCAAAATGAAAATGATGCAAGGGAAGCCGGTGAAAATCTTTCAAGTGAAGGATACCGACCGGTCGTTGCAAACGTTAATGTGGCAGGGATCGGACCCACATGGCGCGTCGGTATCGGGCAATTCGAGTCTATTCCCCAGGCACAACAGGCAGCCCGGGAACTTCCCCGGAGATACCGTGAAAACTCTTTTATCGGATTAATTCAGTAACCAATCAGGCACATACCCTATTCCATAACAGAACTTAAATTATGATACATTTCTTGTTTCAAACTACAAATGGCGCGGAAGCTGATACCCTTTCCGAAATGTTAATGGAAGAAACTTCCATGTCTTTCCTTGATGTATTAACGCAGGGTGGAATTCTTATGATTCCGCTATTTATCCTGTCTGTGCTGGCGATCTACGTGATTGCGGAACGCTGGAGATTTCTCAATAACAATGAGATGGAAGTAGATCCTTTTCTCAATACGATTGAAGCAATGCTGAAATCGGGGGATCAAACAAGGGCCCTTGAACATTGTGACAAAATTGATAAACCCTTGCCTCGTATTTTAAAGAGTGGAATCCGTAGGCTGGGCCGGCCGATTCGGGATATTCAGGAATCCATTCACAATGCCGGCAAAAAGGAAATTTTTCAACTTGAAAAGCGGATGAACTGGCTGGCAACGATTGCCGGAGTTGCCCCGCTTGTCGGATTTACCGGTACGGTTACCGGCATGATACGTGCATTTATGGATATCCAGGCTCTGCAGGGAAATGTGAATCCGAGTGTTTTAGCCGGAGGGATCTGGGAAGCCCTCATTACGACAGCGACGGGATTGATTGTCGGGATTATCGCCTATGGATTTTATAATTTTTTATTGGGCAAGATCAACCGAACGATTTTTGAACTGGAAAATGCATCGGCTGATTTTATCGATTTACTGCAGTCGCCCTCCCCGAAAAAACAACAACCGCGCAGTGAGGTGAATGTCTGATGGATTTCCGAAAAGACAGTAAAAAAATGGAGCCGTTGACGATGTTTTCACAGTCGTCCCTCACGGATATCATTTTATTGCTGCTCATCTTCTTCTTATTAACCTCCTCCTTCGTTACCAATTTTGGCATCCGGATCAATGTCCCCCGGGCTGAAGCGGGAACAACCACTGATACGCAGCATATTTCCGTTGCAGTAACGGCGGAAGGGAATTTTTTTGTAGAGGGTGACCAGGTACAGCGGGCAAATCTGACGAGTGTGATTCGCCAGGCGTATCAGAATAAACCGCATGGTACGTTAGTGATACGGGCAGACCGTGACTCCCGGGTTGATGACGCCGTACAGGTGATGAATATCGGCAAAGCCCTGAATATGAATATAGTGATGGCTACAGAGAGGATCTCTCAATAGATGATAAATTGGATTAAATCCAATATTGATGAAGAAGACCGCTTTGGTTTTGGCGTAACGATTGGCATCCATCTGGTCTTGCTCATCATTGCACTTCTTTACCAGTTCCGGATGGATGTGGATAACCGCCCGGCCTATATTGATGTGACCCTGGGTGAATTTCAATCCGGCACGATTGCCGAACGGGCTGAAATTCAACCCGAAGAGGTTGCCACACGTCCTAATCCGGCTGAAACACAACCGGAAGACCCGGACCCCGAGGTAGAAGACCCGGTAGAATCCCCCCAGGAGGTAACCGACGAAACGGCCAAACAGGTTGAGTTATCTGAACAGACGGAAGATATTCAGGAAGAAGTGATTCGAACCCCGGAAACCGATCGGGTGGATCCGGAAGTTCGTCAGACCGAAGAACAGCGTGAAGAGGTAGTGGCACCTCCCCAGACGAGAGAAGACGAAGAGGTTCAGGATGGAGAAGAGACCAGTGGGGATGAACGGGGTACGGAGGGTGACGTGAATGTTGATCAGGGAACCGGCAGGGATGACGAACGTTCCGCTCCTTACGACTTGCGCTGGGAAGGAGATCTTGAACGTTCTCCCATGATCCAGCCCTTGCCTGAAAACACGGTAAATCTGGAAGCCGTCATCACGGTACGGTTTGAAGTTCATCCGGACGGGACTATCGGCAGAGTGATTCCGCTTAGAAAAATGAATCCTGAATTGGAGAGGGAAGTGATGAGAACGTTGAGAAGCTGGCGTTTTTCCCGCCTGCCTTCCGGAGCTCCCCAGGAACCCCAATGGGGGACGATTACCTTCCGATTCGTTTTTGATTAAGAAAGTGAGAAGGGCTCATTTTTGCACGCAAAGTGAAAACTCAGAACGCAAAAGTGGTAGGAATTGTCGGTGGTTGGATTATACATTTGACCCTCACAGCCATCGTTTCTACCATGTTGAATCTGAAACACAAACAACGTACTCATTTCTGCGTTCTGCCTTCCTTAAACGGAAGTTCAACACTGGAACGGACGTGCAAATCCCGTTGCGGAAAGGGTATTGTAATATTGTATTCGGCAAACTTTCGAACAATCGACTGGTTCAACTCGTTACGAATACTCCGGTACTCCTTGACATCCGGGACCCAGACCCAAAGCTCCATATCCCAGGAGGAGTCTCCAAATCCGATAAGATGTACCCTGGGGGCCGGATTTTTCATCACTTTCGGATGGTCGTCGCCTACCTCTTTCAAAGCCTTCAGAACCGTGTCCAGGTCCGATCCGTAGGAAACCCCGACTTCAAGATCCAGACGGTAGGTCGGATCCCCATGTGAATAGTTAATCACCCTGGAGCCTACAAATTCCTGGTTGGGAACGATAATCGAGATATTATTCATCGTGCGAATTTTGGTGGAACGGATATTGATCTCCAGTACATCTCCCTCAATTCCCCCCACATCCACCCGGTCGCCGACACTGATAGGCCGTTCAAACAAGACAATCAGACCCGATATGAAATTGTTGGTAATATTCTGCAGACCAAAACCAATCCCGACAGAAAGCAGGCCGAAGATCACTGCAAGACTGCTGAGATCGATTCCTACGAATTGAAACGAAACCAGTATCCCGATGGTGATGATAATATAATAGGTAACTCTGGAGAGGGTATAACGCAGGCCGCCGTCAATGTCAAAACGGGGTAAAAAATTATTTTGAAGGGTTTTCCTGACAAAACCTGCAATCAGAATCGTAGCGACCAGAAATAGAATGAAAATGACCATCGATATCAGTGTTACAGGCGTTTGCTGTAACTGAAACAGTGTCGTATTGAGTAATTCAAGAGCGTAGCTGATCAGCTCACTCCATTCCATATCGGTAATATCCATATCCGGAGGGGCCTGGTAAAGTGATTGAAGTTAATGAAATAATTCTGCCGCTAAAGGGCAACCTTGTGTTTCATCCCCTTGTCGGTTTTACATCCCATATTTCCTCAGCATACTCCCGGATGGTGCGGTCCGACGAGAATTTACCGACACGGGCAACATTCAGAATTGCTTTTCGGTTCCACTCTTCCTGGTTTTGGAACAGCTCTTCCACTTTTTTCTGTTTGTCAACGTAATCCTGGAAATCTGCCAGGACAAGGAAATAATCCCCCTTATGGAGAAGGGCTTCAATAATCGGATGAAAGAGGCCCGGTTCTTCCGGAGAGAAAAAGCCATCCCGAATCTGGTCAAGGATCTTTTTTAAACGTTTATTGGAGTTGTAATAGTTCCAGGGGTTATACCCTTCATGCCGTATATGTTCCACTTCTTCTACAGTTTTACCGAAAATGAACATATTTTCATCTCCCACTTCCTCCCTGATTTCAACATTGGCTCCATCCAGGGTTCCGATGGTAAGGGCTCCGTTCAGCGCAAACTTCATATTGCCGGTTCCGGAGGCTTCAAAGCCGGCTGTGGAAATCTGTTCGGACAAATTGGCTGCGGGAATCATCAGTTCAGCCAAAGTAACCCTGTAATTTTTCAGAAAGACGCATTTTAATTGGTCTCCTATATCCGGGTCATGATTGATCTTCCCGGCAATACTGTTGATAAGCTTGATGTGCAGCTTGGCCATTGAATAACCGGGGGCTGCCTTGCCGGAGAAGATGATCGTTCGGGGGACCCGCTCCGCTTCCGGATTTTCTTTTATCTCATTGTATAGGTCGATGGCAAAGAGTGCAGCCATTAACTGACGTTTGTACTCATGAATTCGCTTGATCTGGATATCGAAGATGGATTTTCTGTTAATTCTGACATCCTGATCCTCTTCGATGTAATCGGCCAGACGGTTTTTGTTTTGCTGTTTGATTTTACTGAATTTTTTCCGAAACGCCTGGTTGTCTGCCTTCTCTTCAATTTTGCGGATTTTAATAAGGTCGGTCACCCACTCCCCGCCGATTTCGGAGGTAATCAGATCTGACAGTCCCCGGTTACACTGTCGCAGCCAGCGTCTCGGGGTGATGCCGTTGGTTTTATTGGTAAACCGGTCAGGGTAGGTTTCATAAAAATCCCTGAACAAATTTTTCTTCAGCAGATCACTGTGCATCTCGGCCACACCGTTCACTTTATGAGATCCAACGATTCCCAGCGAAGCCATATGAATGACCGGATCTTCACCTTCTCCGATGATTGACATCCGGCTGATTTTGGCTTTATCATCTCCTACTTTGGCCTGGATCTCCTGCAGAAACCGGCGGTTGATTTCATAGATAATCTGCAGATGCCGGGGAAGCAGTGCCCGGACGATCGAGACAGTCCATTTTTCCAAAGCTTCGGGCAGCAGGGTATGATTGGTGTAGGACATGGTTCTCACAGTAATGTCCCAGCTTGTTTCCCAGTCCAGCCCTTCCTTGTCCATAAGAATCCGCATGAGTTCCGGGATAGCCAGATTCGGGTGCGTATCATTGCATTGAATAGCCACTTTTTCAGGAAGTTTCCGCCAGTCGTTGTTTGTTTTTCTAAATCTGCGGAGAATATCCTGCAAAGATGCGGAAACCAGGAAATATTCCTGTTTCAGGCGAAGTTCCTGTCCTACGAACACTTTGTCATTCGGGTATAAAACCCGTGAAATATTTTCATTAAGCTGGATATCTTTAACCGCGTCGATATATTGTCCCTGGTTAAAACTTTTGAGATCAATTCCATCGCTGGAAGAAGCTTTCCAAAGCCGCAGGTTATTGACAAGATCGTTTTTATAACCGGGGATCGGAGTGTCGTAAGCGATCGCCAACACATGATGCGGGTGTTCCCAATTAAACCTGAGCTCTCCGTCCTCGTCGTGATACGGATTGGATTCACCGTAGAAGGGTACGGGATACTGGGTTTTAGGCCGGATAATATCCCAGGGATTGCCATACTGTAGCCATAAATCGGGTTTTTCAACCTGGTAACCGTTCTGAATATCCTGGTAAAAAATTCCATAGTCATACCGGATTCCATATCCCATTGCAGGGATTCCTATCGTAGCCATGGAATCAAGGAAACAGGCAGCCAGGCGGCCCAGCCCGCCGTTGCCCAATCCGGCATCCCATTCGGAATTTTTAATTTTATCGTAATCGAGATTCAGCTCATCAAGAGCTTCAGCAACGGTATCCTGCACATCCAGGTTTACCAGCATGTTATCCAATAGACGTCCGATCAGGTACTCCATTGACAAGTAATAGACTCGTTTGGAGTCTTTCTCGTAATAGGACTGCTGCGTATTAATCCAGCGGTGATTTAATCGGTCCAGAACCGTCAATACAACACTTCTGTACCGGTCCCACGAGGTAGAGGAATATTCATCTTTGGCAAGAGTGTACCGCAGGTGCTGTTTGATATCTTCACGAAATGCATCCACATTCATGCCGATACGCGGATGGTTTGTATCTGTATCTTTTTTATTCATAGAACGAAATATAAAACGAAGTCGGGTTAATTATGTAGAATTTGGTGATTAAAAGTGGAAAGAATGCAAAACGCTAAACGCAGAAGTGAGAATTGAAAAGTTGGGAAGTTGATTGTGCGTATATCCTGTGTCCAAACTTGTTTGATGATATTTATAATTCTTCAATACCTTGAAACAGGTTTGTGACTTGTTATCGACCCGTAGGCAGAACACTTCTGACTTTTCGCTTCGCGTACCAAAAATGAGAACTTTTCCCTTCTGTGCTCTCACTTCTGCCTTTCTCCTTAAATTAATCTTTGAGATAAATTCCATAATCCGGTTTAAAGTTCGGCCGGGTAATATTGACCTTGAATTCCAGGTCGAGAAATGCTTCATATGCTTTAAGGGCTACAAAATCCTGTTCGAAGAGCCCATAAACCGATGAGCCGCTTCCACTCATCGATGCGTATTCGGCTCCAAATTCATAAAGTTGGTCTTTGATGTTTCCGATTAATTCATGACGGGCAATCACCGGGGGCTCCAAATCATTTTGAAGCAGGATTTGCCATTCATCAACCGGATCCTTTAATAACACGTTCCTTATGGGGAATTCGGGATCCGGATTCGGCTGACAATGATCATAGGCTTCCGCTGTTGAACTTTCAAAGCCCGGGTATACCGTGACAATCCAATTGTCCGGCTGAAAATCCAGCGGTTGAATTTCCTGCCCGAGGCCTGTGCCCAGCCCGGGTTTTCCCTTGATAAAAAAAGCAATATCCGCCCCCAAAGGCCGGCTCAAATCAACCAGTTCATCATCCGTCAGGCCGGATTTTTCAAGCTTGTTCAGTATGCGTAATGTGAGAGCGGCGTTGCTGCTTCCGCCGCCAAGCCCCGCACCTGCGGGCAGGTGCTTGGTTACGTTAAACCGATAATGGTTTTTCAATCCCACATACTGCTCAAACGTACGATATGCCTGGGTAATGAGATTGCTCTCATCAACCGGGACGGAATCGTTTGAGAGGTTCAGTTGATAGGAATCCATTTGAGTTACCTCAAAACGGTCTTTCCATTCAATAAAACAAAATCCCGTTTCAATCCGGTGATAACCGGTAGGTAACCGTTCCAATACATGAAGACCCAGATTGATTTTACCGTACGCGTATGCAAGCCACATTGAACTGAATTGTCATGGATGATAAGTTCCCGGTTCCCCTGCTATCTTCATTCTATCCTGAACGAAACAGAAGAACCGGTGGAAGCGGCAGACAAGATAAATTTATTTGATGAAATTATTTTAAGTTCCGAGCCGGATCAATAAATCCTGCAAGGAGTTTTGAGGTGTTTTTCAGACTTGTATCTTGTCGGCTAACATGAAATGAATATACGTCATATGAGTAACGGAAAAATAAGAATATTGGTTGTTGGATGTGGAAACATGGGAAGTTCCCATGCCAGGGCTTATCACAAGCTGGATGATTTTGAGATCGCCGGGCCCAGCCTATTTTCGTACGTTGGGTCTTTACCAGATTGCTGACATCCAAACGAATATCCAAATAGGCCTTTCTCTTCCGGCGTCAGTTCCGGCACATCTATAGCAGAGCCTGCCTGAATTCCTTTTCTTCCAGTTGTTTACGTTTTTTCGTTTTCATAATGTAACGGGCCTTTTCCTCTTTCCGGACAGTATATGCGTTTTAAAAACGAGAGAAACATTTCTCCATCTTTGCCCGTAAGAAGTCACAAGTAGTGATCAAAAAGTCGAATAGGGTAACACCACCTGCTCTTCATTTTTTGATTTCAGGCGATTCAAATGTAAAACCAGACAGGGTTCAATATGGGAAAACGAAACAGAAGAAAACGATGGATTTGGATACTGCTTATCTTGATTCCTCTGACGGGAGGAGGGATCTATTTATACTTACAGAACGCAGCGTCAGACGCAGGGGAGGAGGCCCAACCGCATGTGACGGCGGAGATCGGAACGGTCGTGGAAACGGCTTTGGCTACAGGCACTATTGAACCGGTAGTCCCCCTCACTTCCTACCAGGCCGGTACGCCCTTGATGAGTATCGCGGAGATAGATGCCCCGCCCTCAAGGCTGCACGGATCGATCCGGTTGAATCGCTCAGGTATGAATAAGAGGCCTACTTTCCTTCAAGAGGCATTTTCTTGAAGCGCAGGTCCTCCCACGGTCCCCCGTCCTCGAATTTTTCCGGTTCGAGCGTTTTTGCACGGGGATCTTCAGCCATGGCCTGCTGGAGAACCATCCAGCGGGGATAGGGCACACCCGGATCGGACACTTCGTCGAGCAGCCGGATATCATCATCGCTCAGTTCCAGATCCACAGCACGGATATTGTCTTCCAGGTGTTCCAGCTTTCGGGCGGCAATCAGTACGCTGCTGATATTTTCACGTGAAAGCGTCCATGCCAGTGCTACCCGGGCCGGGCTGACATCGTGGCGTTTCCCTACTTTTTTCAGGGTATCTACAATCTTAAACCCCTTGTCAAGTTCAAACGGAACGAACTGTCCGGCTTCGGCAAAGCGTGAGCCTTTCGGCGGTGGATTATCCCGGTCATACTTTCCGGTGAGGAAACCGCCGGCAAGCGGACTCCAGACGATGAGGCCGATTTTATGATACTTTGCAAACGACATAAATTCATGTTCCAGCCCGCGACCGACGAGGCTGTAATACATCTGCGCGGTGATATACTTTTCGAGCCCCAGGCGTTCCTGTAATCCCAGAGACGTAGACACCTGCCAGGCCATATAGTTACTCATCCCGATGTAGCGGACCTTGCCCTGGCGAACCAGGTCGTCGAGAGTCCGCAGTGTCTCCTCCAGTGGAGTATAGGGATCCCAGCTATGCAACTGGTAGAGGTCAATGTAGTCGGTTTGCAGGCGCCGGAGGCTGGCTTCCACCTCTCTCATGATATTCACCCGCGTGGCCCCGCTGTGATTGATATTCTCGTCCATAGGCAAGCGGCATTTGGTAGACAACACAATCTCCTCGCGGATTCCCTTCAGGGCATTTCCCAGGAGTTCTTCACTTTCGCCCAGGCTGTACACATCGGCCGTATCGATATAATTAATTCCGTGATCCATGGCAAAACTCACCATTTCATTCGTTTCCTTCTGCCCCAGGCCGCCCATCTGCATAGCCTTGCCAAACTGCATGGTTCCAAGGCCGACTTCGCTTACAATCAGTCCGCTGTTTCCCAGACTTCGGTATTTCATAAAAAATCCTCCGTTAATTGATGCTCGAAATTTTCATGTATTCAGAGTGAAGGTAATAAAAAATAGATTCTATATTTGCCGGATGAGAGGGGAGTTAAAAAAATGTCCGGGGGTATTGATTGGAGCCCGGAAGGCATCACCTGCCGGCAGGTTTATGGGCAGGGTTTAAAAGATGAAGGTTTTCAATTGCCTCCTGGCCCATAAACAATGTTTATATATCCTAAAAGGTCATCTCACATCTTCAAACTGATCGGCTTTTTTCTCCAGCCGTCAGGTGCGTTTCCGGATCGTACCCAGGAGAAATCCCACTGCGACCACGACGGCTGTACCCACCGGGTTTAACCACAGGTATTCGATCGTCTTCGTAAATTCCTCGGGCACAACGTTCCAGGGGGCCTGCAGTATCCATTCCCCGGCGTCATTGTTGTAGATACGGTCCAGGATAAACACCGTCCCCATCCCGCTGATCAATCCGGCCAGCGCCCCGAAACCGTTGGCACGCCTGACCCAAAGCAACAGGATGAACACCCCCAAAATCGAACCGTAAAAATAGCTGCCGATTTTGTTAACCAGCTCGATGATCGAGCGGGTTTCCCCGAGCGCCAACGCGGCCAGCGTGGCAAGAATGCCCCAGAAGACGGTCGCCGCCCGGGAGGATTTCAGATACCACAACTCGCTGCGCTCTTTGGAGTCCAGCCGTTTATACCAGTCCACGATAAACACCGTGGAGAGGGCGTTGAGCTCGCTGTCAATGCTGGAGAGCGCCGCCGCGAAGATCCCTGCCACGATCAGTCCGATCACCCCGACCGGGATCTGGTTCAGTATAAACCAAGGGAAGATGTAGTTCGTGTCGTTCAGACTGGACTGGGTGATGCGTTCCTGACGTTGGAGCTCAGCCTGACGCACATCGTTCAGATTCCGGTCCGCCTCCTGAAACGCTTCCGCCCGTTCGGGCGTTTTCTGTTCGAGCAGTTGATGGGCAGCCTGCCGCCGGTTCATATAAGCATTCTGGTACTCCCGCTCCAGCTGTTCACCGGCCAGGACTTCCTGTTGCTGGACGGCTTCCGGCTCTATTGGGCGGAAAGTCATCGGCGCAGGCCCGAAAATATAGAAAACATAAAGCATGACCCCCAGCAGCAGGATGAAGAACTGCATCGGAATCTTTGCGTACGCGCTTAACAGAAGCGACTTTCGGGCGTCCTTCAGGGATTTTGCGGTCAGGTACCGCTGCACCTGGCTCTGGTCAGTTCCAAAATAGGATAGCATCAGGAAGAGCGCCGCGATCACCCCGGTCCAGACATTGTATTTCTGGCTGATGTCAAAACTGAGATCCAGGGCCTCCAGCTTGCCGAGCGTGCCGGCCAGGTAGAGGGAGTCAGAGAAACCAACATTGGCCGGCAGGCTGGTGATAATCCAGTAGAAACTGAATCCCAGGCCAAAGATCATGACCGCCATCTGTTTTACGTCGGTACGGATCACACCGGTGATCCCGCCGACCATCGTATAGATCGTCGCGGTGATTCCGATGATCAGGATCGTGGGGGCGAGCGGTAAGTCGAGCAGCAGGGCGAGCACGTAGGAGGGGGCCGCGATCACTGTTCCCAGTGCCAGCCCTCGCGAGATCAGGAATAATAGGCTGGTGAAGAGCCGGGTGGAGAGGCCGAACCGTTCTTCGAGCACCTCGTAGGCGCTGAAATTTTGCAGCCTGTGGAAAAAAGGGACGAGGGTGGTGCAGAGGATGATCATCGCGAACGGCAACGCCAGGTAGATCTGCACGAACCGCATATCCTCCGTATATGCCTGCCCGGTGGTCCCGATAAAGGTGATGGCGGAGGCTTGAGTGGCCATCACCGAGAGCCCCATCGCCCACCAGGGCATCGAGCGGTTGGCCAGGAAAAATCCCTCGATATTATTCGTCTGTCTCCCCCGGCGGGTCCCGTCCCAGATCGTGTAGCCCAGAAACAGAATAAGTATAGCCCAGTCGATCCAGTGCATAACCTATCCGGGTTGGTTAAAGAACCAGGTAAACAGGCCCAGAAGCAGGATGTACAGGATCCCGATCCCGGCCACCAGCCAGTAACGCGGTCTCCATTCGGAGTGTTCTTTCTGCTCGGTGTTGTTGTTTTCCATCGGCTGTCGTCGTTGTTGGTGAACTCAGGTGTAACGGAGCCATGGGCCATCTATACGTTGCTACACAATTTTTTGAGCTGGATATCTTTCAGGAACCTAATAGCTATAAAGAAAATTCATATCAGGATAACCGGCTACTCTTCACGCTTGTAAATTTCAGCCTCATTGACAGCCCGGAAATATTTGCGGGCCTTTTCGATCCCCTCATCGGCATTTAATGCATAATAGAGATAGGCCTCCACCTGAATCCCGTTTCTGTACATTTGCATCGTCCCCTGGGATTTATGTTCGGCAATCACCCAGTTGGAAATGATATTGTAATCAAGGCGGTCGTCGAAGCCAAACCGTTGGGAACGGTCGAAGGTAAACGGTTCCGTATCAGGCCTGATTTCGGTCAGGGGATACCCTTCCAGCAGGGTATAATTGACCGTTCCACCCGATTGCCCGAAAAATGTGGCACCCAGAACAATCGGCCGTTCTGCCGGATCCAGCTCATTTACTGCCTGCAGGGCCAACAGCGCCGAAGCCTTGTGGTGGGCATGGGTTCCTGCCCGGGGCAGCATGGTAAAAATAAAATCATAGCCTTCTTCCAGGATGATCTCTTTCAAACGCCGGCGGACCATATCCGTATCCCATTGTTCCATGGGAAGATTCACATCCAGGGAGGACGAATCATCCACCTGGTCGAAAAAATAGTAGTTCCGCAGCCCCATAATGTCACCACCGGCCATCACCTCCTTCTTCCGGATTCCGGGCAGATACGCCCTCCCGACCTCCTCTTTATCAAGCTCCAGTCCGTACATATAGTTGCCCACGGTGGAGTATCGGTACCCACCCTCCCCGTTGGTAACGATCGCCAGATCCACTACTCCGTTCAGCAGTCGGGTTGTCTTGAACGCAGTAGCAGAAAAAATGACATCGTCATCGGGGTGTGCCGTAACCATCAGTATTTTTGGTTCATAGTCAAGTGCCTGGCTGAACGAGGGCCACGTGACCAATAAAAGCAAACAGGATGTGACAATAACAGTTCGGCACAATTTACTTAAGCGAGACATTGTTGGCATAATCGTTAGTTTCTTTATTATAAGAAGGTTTTGCCAATGTAACGCATCCTCCACTTGAAATCCATTGAGCTCTGCTTCATCTTCAAACTCTTCCTCGGCACGGGCAACCCGCTTTTTCTGATCCGGGTTTCGGAATTGAAAAGGCTATGGCTAATATCGTTCGATATTGGATGAAACCGTTCGGTATTTGTGGTTGCGGAGTTTACTATTAAATGAGGAATCCAAATGAAAGTAGCTACTTTTATCAAGGTTCTCGCAATGGCCCTGCTAATAGGAGCCGGGATCTCGTTTTATCTCTATTTTGCAAATGAAGGTGGGATGGGTAGTCTCCTAACAGGAATTACCTGTATTTTAATGGCAATGTGCGGGCTACTTGTACTAACCAACAAAGAGATAGCAAACATGAAGGTCGGTAGTTTATCAAGCGTTTTAACGGGACGGGATTCTGTTGACAAGCAATCAGTCGAGTAAATCATCTCGCCGTTAAGCACAACACCGTTGATATAAACCGCTTCGCAGTACGCCCTTCTTTAGAGATCTATATCATTAACAAATTTTGCACGATGGTGTAACCTAACCACCCGACGTACAGGTTGTCTTTGAAGTTTTAATGGTACAGACTTCGGATTTAGTATTCTTCAAAATTGATTTGACTCCAACTCAAAAATAGGTATATTTTGATTTTAAATCAGATCAAAATATGGAAGAACTGATCTCATATCAAAACAATCTGTTACATCAGGTTGAAAGTCGTTGGCGTCGCTATCTTTACCCTGAATTGACCGGTGAGAGACGGTTATTGGGCCTTAAGGGGCTCCGCGGTGTGGGCAAAACCACAATGTTTTTGCAATACCTGGCTTTCGATTATGCAGAACGGCAGAAGGGACTATATGTAACGGCAGATCACCCCTGGTTTTACAACCATACCCTCTTTGACCTTGCAGCTGATTGGTACAAATACGGTGGGCAGCTCCTGCTGATCGATGAAGTACACAAGTATCCAGGCTGGTCGCGAGAGCTGAAGCTGATATACGACGGCCATCCCGACTTGAAAGTGATGTTTACTAGCTCTTCCGCGCTGGACCTCTATCGGGGGGAGTCGGACCTGAGTCGAAGGCTGGTTACCCGTACCTTACATGGCCTTTCCTTTCGTGAATATCTTGAGTTGAAGCACGGATACTCTTTCAGAAAGCTGAGCTTAGATGAAATCCTGAAACACCATTCGGGAATTACCCCCGAAATCACAAAAGAGATAAAAATTCTTCCGCTGTTTGGGCAATACCTTCAGGAAGGTTATTTCCCTTTTTCCGGGGATGCTGACGATGAACCACTGTTTCCCCGGCTGCTGAGAATTATCAATACGGTTTTGGAGAGCGATTTGGCGGCCATTGAAGGGTACGATGCCGGGCATATTGAAAAGATTAAGAAACTGCTGGGTGTTGTTGCCGAAAGTGCTCCGTTTGAACCTAATATTTCCAAAATAGCCGGACGCCTGCAGTTGGGCCGGAACACTGTGAACTTCTACCTGAAAAATCTTCATGACGCCTGCATTCTCCATCTGCTCAACAAGCCGGGTAAAGGCATTACGAAGCATCAAAAACCCAGCAAGATCTATTTTGAAAATCCTGTATTTACGTATGCTTTTCAGGGAAGCCCCAATATTGGCACGGTAAGAGAAACCTTTTTTCTAAACCAACTTCACAATGCCGGCCATCGGCTGCATCTCAGCCCGGATAAAGGAGATTTCCTGGTCAATGCGAGATACCTCTTTGAAGTGGGTGGGAAAAATAAAGACGACAGCCAAATCAGGAATATGCAGGAGGCATACCTGGCTCTTGACAATATAGAGCATGGATTTGCCAATACCGTTCCTCTCTGGCTTTTCGGGTTTTTGTATTGATGTTGCAGCAATTCCGCTTTATGATGCAACCCGTTGCTTTTTGACGAAAGATTATATATTTCGGGTGTGTCAAAAAGATTTCGTGTACTTCGATACCTGCCGGATTGATCTACAGATCTGCCGTGGCCGTTATGATCTGACCTTCCGGGCTGTGAAGGCACTTTTTTCGGAGAAAACAATGGGTGACCACAAACGGTTTTTCATCATCTTGCAGATGATCCGCTTGCTGAGCCGTCCGGGTGGGTTCGCCGTGAAGCGGCTGGCACAGCGATTCGATGTAACCCCCAGGTCGATCTACCGCTATTTTGACTTGTTGCGGGAGTGCGGGTTTGCACTTGAAAAGAGCGGCGGCCGGTATCGTTTTCAGAATAGCGGGGATGCGGAGAAGAATATGCTTGGGTTCGGGTGTGGGGGTAGGATGAGAGGTATAAGAATCAGGAGTAAAAATAGAAAGAAAACCAGAATATAGTTGAATAAAGAATTACGACATACAAATATGTGTTGGCGAGTTCAGGGATTAAGAACCCGATATGATTAATTGTACGCCCGGAATTTCATCAATGATCAGTTTCAGAGTCAGGCCGTTATTTCTTACTCTCTGTACTTCATCCACTATGACCAGTTTTGCATGACTGATAATTGTTTTCAAGCTTGTGGAAGTTGCATCGGACAACATCTTTCTAATATCCGGTTCATCACAATTCAGGAAACCGGTAAATCATAATAATTCAGATTGTAATCGAAAATAGTTATAACTTTTTTCGATTATAACTGAAATCTGAATAACCTCTGCGACTTACTCAATCAAACTCTTGCAGAGTGCGAGACTTTCCCGGTGTTTGCCGTCGGACAACAGTTTTTCGGCATCCAGGCTTAATTCCCACAGCGGGCGAGTCAGCGAGGGGGCGGACCGGTAGTCGATAAACCCGTGCCGACCCAGTGCTGCTTTTGAGTAGTTTCGGATGATCTGCCTGTACTGTTGTGCGGGCTCGGCAAAAAACGTCTCGATCAGTATCTAAAGTGCTCATGATATCTTCTTTTGTAATATCTTTCAACCGGCAGATGACATTTCAAAAAAAGATAACAACCGATCCTTGTAATTGCCAAATGTTTGATAGCTGGTGATTCATTTTTTATTACCCCGAGTGTTGTTGAGTTTCATGTGTGTCTTGGCCCATCGGGCATTCGGTCAATACAAAAACCCGAATAACCAGAGCGGGATTCTGTTTCCGCTTCCGCCTTTGATTCTGTCGGCAGCAATATAGGCATTGGGCACCCCCCGGATCTGTTCATCTGTTTTGCCGGGTCCGCCGACTTCGAACGTCCAGGTGTCATCGATCATAAAATCGGCCCACCTGGAGGAGGTCACATTGTGGTTCACTTGCAGGTGATTTAGAAAAAACGTCTCCCGCAACGTACCGGTTTCCGGCTTGCCGGACGACAACAAATACGCCAGGTTCGGATTACCCAGATAGATCTTTTCCGGTTTTTGGAGATAGCTGATGCCCCGGGTGTCGCTTTTCAATAGTGATAGGACCCTGGCACGGTCAAGCGCATCCAGCATTTTGAGAACTGAATTGCGGGATACTCCAAGTTTTTCAGCCAGTTTGGAGATATTGGGCTTGAACGGGACAGACTGGCCGATCACATAGAGCAGTTTTTTCATGTTCCGGATCGAAGAGTGATGAAGTTCTTCATAAGGTGCGATGTCAATGTCCAGTACAAGCCAGGTAGTTTCCAGCAGTTTCTGGGGATAGGATTTTTCACTTTCTTTAAAGAATGGGTAGTACCCGGTACGGAGGTATTTCCTGAAGGATGTCAAGATATCTGCCCGTTCATAATATCCGGCAGCCAATTCGTGGTGGGATTGCAGAATCGTGTCAAGGGGTACGATGTCAAAGGCCACTTGTACATCAAGCCGGAGAAATTCCCGGAAGGATAACCCCGGCAGTTGGTAGATCGCGGCTCTTCGGGAGAGATCCGCCTGCCCTTTGGAAACTTCCAGGATGGAGGATCCGGTTGCAGTGATCTGAATGTCGGAATAATTGTCAAACGCATTTTTCAGATCTTTGGACCAATGGACGTACCGGTGAACCTCATCCAGAAAAAACCTCCTGTATCCTTCCTCATACAGCGTATCGATCAGATGGATCAGTCTGTTGGCTTCAAAATAGATATCGTCCAGAGTTAGATAAATTGCACCGGGGCCGTGTTCTTTCATACGCTGCAGAAGCAAGGTTGTTTTACCTGCCCCCCGGTGGCCCAGGATCAGTATGAGCCGTTGTTCCCATTCGATTCTGTCATACAGAAATCTCCGGAAAGTGTCGTCAACCTCCTTCGACTTTGTATCCGAAAGTTTTTTCAGTCGTTCCATATTGTTTTATATATGAAACATAATATATAATTGTTTTCTATATAAAACAAATTTCAAATATGTTTTATATAGAAAACATTTTATGAAGCTTCATTACTCCGGAGTTCGTATCATTTCCTTCAAGCCTCACCCCCATCCCTGTACGCATGAACTTATTCCACATTCCCAAGGATGTGTACCATTTGCATGAGGACCAGCTCCGTGCCATGAGAGCCCGGAACAGGGAGTGAGCAGTGTGAGTACCGGAACTACTCTACTTCCCGCCGGCGGATCATGGCACGAATCCAGATTATTCCGATTGCGACAAACGGAAGGGCATAGATCAACAGGCCGATCGGCCCGATGGTGCCGTCAGGTGTCGCTTCAACTTCCGAGAGGAGTTCCCCCTTCCCAGTTCGGCCCCTCCAGGATCACACGTACGTTCCACATCTCCCCCTCATCTCCATGGGTTGATTCAGCAGCCACGCGGCTGGAACAGCGCCATATCACACTCCCTCTGAACTTGACAACGTGTTGACGATTCAGATGCAGGTTGTCCTGTAAGACAGATCGTCTTCAAAGGAAATTGGTTACGTATGGCGGCCGAAAAGATGCCGCCGTATCCGTTCTACGGTGTAAAAATCGAGTTGTCAACCGGTTTGAACAGAAGCTGGGAAAAGTTATAGAGGTCGTTTTTCCAAACCTCGAAGTCGTGTCCACCCGGTTCCACATAGAAAACATGGGGGACGTCGTGTTCCGCCAGGTATTCATGGGTCCGACGGCTGATGTTCATCAGGTTGTCTTCATCCCCACAGGAGATCCAGAGCAGGTTCAGGCTCTCTCTCGCTTCTTCGGGATCCGGCAACAACACATCCGGGGCGTTAGTGTTTGGAGCGGAACTGAATCCGCCGACCCAGGAAAAGATGTCGAGGTTGCTCAAACCGAAATTCAGTGATTGGCCACCGCCCATCGAGAGGCCGGCAAGGGCCCGGTTCTCTCGGTTGGTCAGGATCGGATATTCACTTTCGATGAACGGAATCAGGTCATTAAGTAAGTCTTGTTCAAATGTTGTGAAAGCCTGAACCCTCGCCGGTTCAAAGATGTTTTCGCCGGGACTGTCATCTTCCATCGCCCGTCCGTTCGGCATGACCACGATCATGGGTACAATCATGCCTTCCGCATTGAGGTTGTCAAGGATCACGCCCGGATTGCCATTGTTGAGCCACTCAAACTCATCACCACCGATACCGTGTAACAGG
The DNA here is from genome assembly GCA_040877875.1 of Balneolaceae bacterium. GTDB lineage: Bacteria > Bacteroidota > Rhodothermia > Balneolales > Balneolaceae > JBBDNC01. Next base: position 21,001 of record JBBDNC010000066.1, read on the forward strand.
TAGAGTACCGGGTAGCTGTTCGCTTCCGAGTACTCGGGGGGAGTATAGATGATGGCATCGCGCATAGTCCCTACCGTCTCTGACATATAGGAAACCGTGTCGATTGTTCCGTAAGTGATACCGGTCCGCACCTCATCAAATCCGTCAGGCGCCTGGCGGATGATAGATTGTGAATGGGCATATTGGTTAAACAGAAAGAAAGTGCCGATAAGTAGAAATATGTATTTCGTCATCATATCATATGTATTTATCGTGGCAAACTCCGAATCCTCCTTACCAAAGTCCGAGGATCGCCCCGGCAAGTGTCAGGCCGGCTACATGGTAGCCATTATCTATGAAATGCAGGCCAAGCTTGTTGTCGGAAAACAGTCCGGTCGTTCCGGCCAGAGTGAATACAAAACCCATTGCGGCTCCGAAACCGATCATGGCCCCGTGCAGGGCCGTTGAGATCCCGATTGCACCGAGAAAACCGGCCAAAGTTAACGTTGCGAAGAACTGTAGGATAAATGACCAGAGAAAAATGATCGGATTCGGATCATCCATATCCTCTTCGTTCAGTTCTCTGAGCTCCATCCATTTTTTTGCAAAGAGGGTGCTGTACCAGACCCATCCAAGCATAAAATAAGCAACGGCTGCAACGATAATTGCCCACCAGTTTAATGACAAGATTAGTTCACCCATATTTACCCCCGCAGGTTAGTTAGATTTGTAAGGAACCTTTGAAAAGAATCAAAGGATGTATGATTTTGGAAATTGCCTTATAACCTGCCTTCTTTTCCGGGTTAAAAGTCGGCAGGCAGACAGCTTTTTCAAAGCTATGTTACAGATTATTAACGAATTATGGAAAAATCAAAAAACCCAAAGTTTGGATTTTATATTTGTATATACAAAAATTAATAAATTCTATTCGACCAGAAGGACCTTTTATTTTTGCGTATCCATCCCGCTTTCAATGGATTTGAGTGAATCCCTGATTTCCGTCAGAAGAGAAACTAACGTCTCCTGTCCGGAACTGTCTGCCTGGGGCGGCTCCCCTCCCCGTTCAGTTACTTTATCTCTTTGATCAAGTACGTTCAGTCGAAAATCGGCAGAATCAACGATACCGGTCAGGGACATATCGGATGCGCTTTGTGCACTTTGGCCTGCTGTTTCGATCCTGAGTGTGCTGAGCCCGAAATACCTTAGCAACGGACCTTCGCGAAACGTCAGATCCTGGATCTTATCGAGAGGAATCGTCCGTTCGATATGAAACCATACCCCTTTTCTGAAATGAAGGGCCCGGGTGGTAAGTTCACAGTGAAGACTCTCAAAATACCTGTTGATATAATATCTGCCGATGATCAGCCAAAGGGGTATGAGAAGAATACCGACAATGGAAAAAACACAAGCCAGAACACCGCCATAGAGAACATATTTCTTTAAACGGGGGTCGAATTTTGCTTCAAGCAGGGTTTGTGTTTGGGCTGTTCGGGCCGGAATATTTTTATAAATTTGAGTTTTGTCCATGGTTTGTCTCGTATTGGGCGGTTGATGGAATGAAAAACTGCATAGAGGATCACGAATCACAATACTCATTCTTTAAGTATAAATAAGAAGGCTTTGCAAAACTTGGGATTTGGTTCAAGATTAAGGCCTGTCCGCCAGCCGGCGGATTAAAACCGCAGCATATTAGCTATATGTGAGAATTTTAAAATTTCGATAACGCAAAGATTGGGTAAAAGACCGGGTTTTGCAAAGCCTTCAACAAATAAATTAAAACCAAACTCCCGGGAAATATTCGCTATTTGAAAGTATACAGTGTCTTATATTAACAGCGAATCCGAATCTAAATTAATAAGAATGAATCATACATGAATACATGGACATGCAGGAATTTAATAGCTCTGATCTCATTCCTGGTCATCTCATTGCCAATCTCTGCCCAGGAAATTATTCCCTTGTGGCCGGATGGGGCACCCTTTCATGAGGGAGAGAATCATAAGGAGCAACCTACCCTGACGGCCTACCTGCCGGATCAGGAGAATGCGTCAAACACGGCTATAATCATTTTACCCGGTGGTGGATATTCCCATCTGGCAATGGACCATGAGGGAATCCAGGTAGCAGCAATGCTGAATGAGTTGGGAATCACAGCTTTCATACTCCGGTATCGCCGGGGAGAAGATTATCCGCATCCGGTTCCTCTTACGGATGCTCAAAGAGCTATCAGGCTGGTTCGGGCCCAGGCTGATTCGTGGAACCTTGAATCCCGTAAAATCGGGATTCTCGGTTTTTCGGCCGGCGGACACCTGGCTTCCACTACCGGTACTCATTTTGATTTCGGGAACCCTGACTCGAAAGTGAAGGTCGAACGGGCCAGTTCCCGTCCGGATTTTATGATTTTAATCTACCCGGTAATTTCGATGATTGAAGAGTTTACTCATTCCGGGTCTCGAAATAACCTTCTGGGAGCTGACCCCGATCCCGAACTTGTCGAGCGGTTATCTTCCGAAAAACAAATTACGCCCGAAACACCTCCGACGTTCCTGGTGCACAGTTCGAATGATGAAGCTGTACCCGTTGAAAACAGCATCCATTTTTATATGGGATTGCGAAATGCCGGGGTTCCGGCCGAAATGCATATCTATGAAGAGGGCCCTCACGGTTTTGGCCTGGCACCGGATAATCCGCTTCTTTCAAGCTGGCCAGAGCTTCTTGAAACCTGGCTCAGGCATGGGGGGATGCTAAACTAAATGTCCGACTCAATAAAAGCAGGTACGTTCTTCATGAAAAGAATCGGTTTTGATTATAAACTCTTTTTTGATTTGTCGCCCGACCTGCTCTGCATAGCAGGTTTTGACGGCTATTTTAAAAAAGTAAACCCGGCAGTTTCAAAGCTGTTAGGTTATTCAAAGGAGGAACTTTATTCACGGCCGATCAATGATTTTATCTATCCCGAAGACCGGGAAACTACATCCAATGCACGTGAAAACCTGACTAAATCCAAACCCCTCCACTACTTTGATAACAGGTATGTGACCAAGAACGGAGAGATTGTATGGCTCTCCTGGACCTCTCAGCCGGTGGCTGAGAAAAAACTGGTTTTTGCCATTGCAAAAGATGTTACCCATAAAAAGCGATTGGAAATTGAACGAGCTGCCCTTCTTGACAATCTTACCAGGGCAAACAACGAACTCAAAGAGTTATCCCTGACTACGTCGCACGACTTGAGATCTCCGTTAAGCAGTATTCTCGGTGTTTTTGAATTGCTGGATTTATCAAAGATTAGTGACCAGGAAACTTTGGATCTGATTGAAATACTAAAACTTACCGGAACGAATCTCAATAAGACCCTGAATAACTTTGTAGATGTTTTAAGTGAAAAAATGGGGGAGCCTGCAAAGCTGGAAGAAGTCGATTTTGAAGAAAGTCTCAATGAGATTCTTCCTTCCGTCAGGTCTTTGATCAAGACAACTAAAACCACTCTTTATTCTGATTTTTCAAGATTGAAAAAAATCAGATTCAACAAAGCCTACCTGGAAAGTATTTTTATGAACCTGATTACCAATGCTGTTAAATATTCCAAACCTGATACTCCTCCTGTTATATCCATTCATTCTGAGGAGTCGGATGGAGTGAAACGTCTGATCGTAACCGATAATGGGTTGGGGTTTGATATGGAGAGTACAAAGGAGAGAATATTTGGATTGCATCAAACGTTCCACAACAATAAGGATAGTAAAGGAATCGGCCTCTATTTGGTGCACAATCAGGTTGTAAGTTTAGGGGGTGAAATCAGTGTTGAGAGTAAGGTTAACGAAGGGACTACTTTCACGATAACCTTTCGGGAGTAGGTTTCTCCTTTCGGCAACGAGTCTACTTGTCCAGGCCAGATTACACAATGGCAACTAATCCATACCTGAACTCCATGATGTATTCTGGAATGCTTATTTCGGGATGTTTAACAATAAATTCGGTGTAAAATGGATGGTCAATTATGACTCTAATCAGGAAAAAAATGATTGAAGAACTCGATCCGCTTGAACTTTCCCGTCAACTGAAAAAGCCGGAGGGCGAAACGGGACGTGATGTAGCAAAGATGCTTAACGAAACCAATCAAAATTTATACGATCTCGCCCTGAGTATGCTTGACTTGAGTCCGGGAGATGAACTGCTGGAAATCGGATTTGGCAACGGGATGCACTTTTCCCGTTATTTTGATATTCAAAGCGAGCTTTCTGTTACGGGGCTGGATTTTTCCAGTTCAATGTGCAAGGAGGCAGAGGTAAACAATGTCGGACTGATTAAAGAGGGAAAGCTAAGAATACACTGTTCGGATACAGTCAAGATCCCCCTGGAGGATCAATCGTTCGACTGGATCATTGGCCTGAACATCCTCTATTTTTGGGATCCTCCCGGCCCTCATCTAGAACAGTTATTTCGTTTGCTGAAGCCGGGTGGACACCTGCTGTTCGGGTATCGGCCGCGTAATACGGTTGAACACCTGCCGTTTACCCAAGAGAATTTCACGCTCTATGAACCGGAAGAACTCAATTTATTGATAAGTAAATATGGATTTGAGAAAGTCTGCGAGGAGGTCAATAGTTATAATAAGGAAGCACCCGACAGAACCATGTTACAGATTACGGATATCTGCTTGCTTGCTAAAAAGTAACATTGCCGCTTCACTCAAGGTAGCATATTTGAAGCAACGGATTCCGGTGTCCATCTGCATTTTTACTACTTGTATCAGTTTGTAAGTATTGACATGGGGCCGCAGTCGGTCCGCGTCTCCGGCCATGCGGATCATCTTTCGGATATTCTCTTCAATTCGTTCCGGATAAAACAGGATTACCGGGCTGGGAACCTTGTCTTCGTTATTAATCTGGTGCCATTCCCTTGATTGTGGGACCAGTGAGTATCGGATCTGGTTTAACGGTTCCAGGGAGGCACTACACCGTTCATTCTGGCATAGGCAATGGATTGGCCGACATGTTCGCTCTTATGCGTAATCAGTTGCATGAGTACAGCCTGCCCGTCAACCGTTCTGCCATAGAGTTCGGCCGGTTCGGAGAACCTGGAATCCGGCAATTGGCTTACTGCATCTTTAACATATCGGATCGAGCGCTCCAGTATTTCAACAACTGCATCCTTACCGGTTATAGATTCTATGTTTTCAACATCCACATCCTCCGGTACGGCGATGTTGAATGAGTTTTGCGGATAATAAAAGTTGTATCGCGCGATGTGCGTATATACTTCCTCTACAGAGCTTACGCCATCATCGGGCCTCCAGGAGTAGTATTCAGCCGGCATGGCTTTGGCCAGATCAAGGACCCGTGAGGCATACTGAAAATGATTATTAAACTGGTTACGGAAGGAGTTGCCGGTTTCCTGCGCTTGCAGAGTCTGAGGATTGTAAGTCAGTGCCCATGCTACCGTGAAAATCAAGAAGATAAATTTTTTCATAATCGTCTGTTTTAAATTGAATGGTTACCGGGATTACAAAGGAACATTACAATCTGCGTAACTTTACCCAGTCAGTCAAGCTTGATTACCTGCAAGCATAAGTTCAGGCGGGCGTTTAAAACACTTTTTAATCTGGATGCAGTTAATTGATGACAGATAAATCTCGCTTATTCATCTTACAGCCTGTAAGCTCCGATGGCTATTGCCGGACTGAAATTAAAGAGACATTTGGAACAAAAGTAAACTGCAAAACTTCTCAAGTCATACATGTACTATTACTATTTACTCTAAAACCATGCGGGCAGCACATGCACCGGATGAATTTATATTATTTATTTGTATAGTGATTCAATATCATATTGATGATTAATCGCAATAAACTTTTAATATTTTATAATATGAGATTTTCATGGGTGATTCTTTTGCTTTTGGTTGTGGGGGCTTGTTCGGATAGTTCTACGTCGAACGAGGAACGGGAGACATTCTGTACCGAAGCCCGCTATACGGAACAATCGGGTTTTATCGTCTCTTATTCGGAAGAACCGGGGGTTGAGGGTTCAATGATCGAATTCAATCAGGAATTTACTCCTTCCAAAATCTATATTCTGCAACTTTATCAGTGTTCTGGGTTATTTTGTGTGGATGCATTCCAGGAAGCTGAATTTGATGAGGAGGGAACGATTATCAATGGCTGTTAGAACGTTTTTTCATTTTTGTCTTTTTCCCGGTTGTTTCAGTTATTGTCTATCGGCTGGAATAACTCAATATAAGGGTATATAAAACCCATCTGTTCCCAGGTATATACTATTATGATACCGGATGATTTTTAAATATTTGTTTTCAATGAGTCGACTAACCTGAAACGAAACAAGCTTCTATGTCTGCGACTTTTCTGATTCTTCTGACGATCGTCAGTATTCTTACTCTATTACTTTTAATTATTGTCGTGAGGATGCAGGCCTTTATTGCTCTTCTACTGGTGAGCCTGGTCGCCGCAGTGGCAGGTGGCATCCCGGTTTCGGAAATTGCCGATACGATCCAGGAAGGTATGGGAGGAACGCTTGGATATATTGCGGTCGTAATCGGCATCGGAACGATGATTGGGGAAATGTTGCAAGTTTCCGGCGGTGCCAATCAAATTGCTAACACCATAGTTCGTGGTTTTGGAGAAAGGAAGGCTCCCTGGGCGCTCTCTCTGATCGGGCTGATTGTTGCCATCCCCGTATTTTTTGAAGTGGCTCTTATTCTCTTCATTCCACTTGTTTATAATTTGACTCGTCGGACCGGCAGGTCTCTGTTGTTTTTCGGTATCCCTCTTGCGGCAGGGATGGCAGTGGCTCATGCTTTTATTCCCCCCACACCAGGTCCTGTTGCCGTGGCTTCCCTGATTGGTGCAGATCTCGGATGGGTGATATTTTTTGGCTTTATTGCAGGAGTGCCGGCTGCAATGG
>JBBDNC010000067.1:0-27676 GCA_040877875.1 Balneolaceae bacterium
TCTGCTTTAGCACAAGCCAACACCAGCCCCCAATCCGTACTCGGATTCCTCGGCTAACCGGCGATTTTTGACCGAATCACCGGAACCAAACAGGGTATCCCGACTGCAGGTCGGGGTACCCTTTTTTATTTGCTTCATCTTCTGCAGTACACATTCTGCAAAAAGCGAATTTTCCATTTAAGTCGCGAATGTTTTATGCCGATAAGCAATTTAAAGCAGGAATAAAAAATAACGGTAAACAGGATATAGGAATAAGTAATGGAAAACGCCCACTTGGAATATCAACGTCAGTCCGTCAAACAGTCTTCACCCGAAGAGTTGATTACAAAACTATATGATTTGGCGATTCTTTCATGCTATAAGAAGGATAAGGCAAAAGTCAGGGAAATACTCAACACCCTTATCAAATCCCTTAACTTCGAATATGAAATATCATCCACGCTGTATGAACTATATGATTATTGCCGGAATATCCTGGATGAAGACAAATACGATGAGGTAAAAGAGCTATTGGAACCGATTCGGGATGCCTGGATTCAGGAAGTTGCCCAAAAACGAACACAGAACGTCAATTTGTTAAATAACCGAGGATTCGTAGCATGATTTCCGCCAACATTTTTGCACAACAGTCTACGTTCGAAAGCCAGATCCAGCAAATTCTGAAACTGGATGGATTACGACGGGATGAATTGAAACTGAACCTGAAATCATTCGAAGAAGGCAAGAGTGCTCTGAATGACATCGGGACTGCTTTTTCATCGTTTCAATCCATTATAAACAACTTTGAAAATAATTCCGAAGCCTCTTTTCAGGCACTGAAGGGAACCACCTCGAGCGACGCCCTGAAAGTCCTCTCAACGGATTCAACCAGCACTCCCGGAACATATGACATCCAGATCGGCCAGGTTGCACAACGGGATATCGTAAATTCAGCCCAGTTTCAGGATACTGGAACCGACCTGTCCGGAACGGGGCAGGGATCTTTCAAACTTCTGATCGGGGAAGAAGAACTCCTGATTGACATCGATACTACCGGTTTGACAAATCAGGAAGTCCTCAATGAAATTGCAAATGAAATCAATACACAGAGTTCCGGTGCGGTCAGTGCGTCCAGACTCCAGGTCAATGACTCCGAATCTATATTATCCATCAAAAGCAGTGAGACCGGTTCCGTTAACCAAATCACCATCCAGGATGTCACAGGAGATTTTCAAAATCTGAACCACAACCACGTTTACACGACCGGTGAATTGGATGCAAACTTTACGATTGACGGAGTTACATTCACCCGTTCCTCAAATACCATCGACGATGTGATTGATGGAGTAAACTTTGAATTGGTCCAGGCCCAGGCTGGCAATCATCAAATTACCGTCGAACGGGATATCGAATCCGTTACCCAAGGAATTGAGTCGTTTGTTGAAGCCTATAATGAACTGAATAGTACGATTCGAAAAAACACTTTTCTTAACAGTGAATCGGGCAATCGCGGCCCCCTCCAAAGAGAACGAGCCATTCGTAACCTGAGCAACTCAATGAGACACACTTTCCTGGAGCCTGTTCAAAGCATGAGCGGTGAATCTGTCACACTTCTGACAGATATCGGAATCGAATTTAACCAGGATGGATCGATGACGATTGAAGACCCGGACAAACTTGAGTCGGTCATTCTTCAGGATTCAGAACTTTTAAATGAACTTTTCACGGCATCCGACGGACTCATTTCAAAAATACGAACAGGAGTGGAAAGCTCATTCAGCGGAGACGGGAGTGTTCTCGAATCCATTGAAGCCGGCTTTGACTCCAGGATTGACCGTACGAATAACCGTATTGAACGGGAAGAACGGTTCCTGGAACGACGAGAAGTACAATTGAGAAAAGAGTTTGCAGAACTGCAACAAATCATTGACCGGGGCCAGTCTCAATTCAATCAAATCATGAACTTTCAATCGAATTTCGGTCTATAAACCATCTAACTTCATCTTGAGGTCCTTCTATGGAAACTATGTTACTCAGACTTGAATCCGTTTTAAATATCGGGTATTCTATACTACTGGAACTGGATAACGAAGATCCCGACATCGAAAAAATAGAATTGCTATACGATAAGCGGTCCCGGCTCCTGAATCAGACGAAATCCGAATGGAATGAATCCGGAATTCAACCTGGAGATGAAAAGGAGGCTTCCGCCGATGAAAACCTGGAAGACTTCCGAAACATGTTTTTCCGACTCAGTTTGCTTGAAAAAAATTTAAATCGTAAGCTTGAATCATTAAAGATGAGGAAATCCGAAGTTTTGAGCCAGCTTGATCAACTCAAGAAGGCAAAGAAAAGCTATGGAAACTATGCACATCAGAAGCCGATGTCACTGTTTATGGATATTAAACCTGGATTAAACTAGTCATGTCTATCAGAAATATTCAAAATCCAAACATTCCCGACAAATCCGTCCAGAAAACGGGCAAGAGTGAAAAGAGTGAAAAAGCCACTCACACGGAAAAAAGTTCGGCTGCCGGAAAAGCAACTTCTGTAAAATCGGATAAGTTTGAAATTACCGGGAAAAAGTTTGCAGACGATATTGCATTTGCAAAAAGCATTCTTTCGAAAATTGATGAAAAGCAATTAGACTCCCTCAAACAGATCCGGAAAAATATTGACCAGGGGGTTTATGATACTCAAAAAGTTCAAGACGAAATTGGAACAAAGTTTGAAAAAGACCTTGTGGCGATAGAATCGTTTTTACGCACCTCTTCTGAATCTGAAGATCCTTCCGAAACCTCTTCCCTGTCAGAAAGCAGAATCCGGTTTTTAACAGAAAATGAAGATGTTTTCGATCAAATCACGGGAAAAATCCTGGATGACCTGAAAAAATTGTAATTTTCTGTAACAAATCACCATTTTATTTCTCTTTATTACTTAGAATCTATTATTTAAATCGTTGTTGTTAGTAAATTCCTGTAAAAGATCTTTGGATCTGTACAGAGTTTTCCAATCGATGAACTAAGTTCTGGAGATTTAATGGCTTTAAACAGTATCTGTGTAATTGATGATGATATTCACATCCTTGAATACATTAAGGAACGCCTTTCCAATCATTCCTATGAAGTACGTGCATTTAAATCTGCCCGAACCGCACTGAAAGATATTGAAGAGAACCCCCCCGATCTCGTCATAACGGATGTAAAAATGGATGAAATGACAGGGGATGAGGTTTTAAACCATCTTAAAAAAACGAATCCCGATATCGGTGTGATCCTCATTACCGGTTTCGGCAATATTACCCATTCCGTAAACGCCATGCGAAAAGGGGCGTTTGATTATATCACCAAACCCTTTACAGGCTCGGAATTTTTAAGCAGAATCGAGCATTATTTCAACCATCAGTCCAGAGTCGAATCCTCTTACCACAACTTACCTGATCAGAAAACCCCCGACGCCGCAAATTCTCCGGCTGTAAAAACGGAAAGTAAATCACCGGGGAATCGCCGCATGCATAACCGGCTGATGGTGGGCGAACATTCAAAAATCAAAAAACTTCACCAGATTTTAGACCAGATTGCCCCTACTCACGCACCGGTATTGATCCAGGGGGAAAGCGGGACCGGGAAGGAAGTCTATGCCAACCTGATAAGAGATAACAGTAAAAGAGCCAGCCAGCCATTTGTTAAAATAAACTGTGCAAACCTGCCCAGTGAACTTGTTGAGAGCACCCTGTTCGGGCATGTAAAGGGATCGTTTACGGGAGCTGTAAATGATTATGACGGTGCCTTTAAAACGGCTGACAAGGGAACCTTGCTGCTGGATGAAATTACGGAAACCGACGTCAGGGTTCAGGCAAAGCTGCTTCGTGTTCTTCAGGAAAATGAGTTCACAAAAGTCGGAAGCCAAACTCCACAAAAAGTGGATGTCAGGATCATAGCAACGACCAACCGGAATCCGGCTGAAGCTATTGAAAACGGTCAGTTCAGGTCCGATCTATATTTTCGCCTGAATGTATTTCCGATAAGAATACCGCCCCTCAGAGAACGAATAAATGACATCCCGATCCTGGCCCGGCATTTTTGTGACAGATATTCGAGTGAACACAATCTGCCGGCAAAAGAAATTACTGAAGACTTGCATACCCACCTGTTATCCAAAAACTGGAGCGGTAATGTCCGGGAACTTGAAAACTTTATCCTGAGAGGAGTCATCATGGCTCAGGATGAAGAAGTTCTCAAGCTTGAACATTGTGAGAATGACCTTTTCAGGAATATGGACGAAGATCGGAATTCATTCCTTTCAAATGATTTCAAACTGATGCCGATTGATGAAATGGAACTGCTGATGATCAAAAAGGCTCTTGAACAAACCGGCGGTAATCAAAAGGAAGCGGCAAAGTTATTAAATGTGTCGGACAGAACGATCCGGAATAAACTCAAGAAAATTGAATTTCCGGATGAGGATGAATAGCCGGTATCTCTTTTTTTAATATCTTCGCCACCTTGCGAGCCCGCTCCAATTGACCGCTTTTCATCAGGGCAATCAGCCAGCGTCGAAGTACTTTCTGACTTTCCGGCTTCACACAGTATAACTTTTCATACATTTCACATGCGGCCTGGTGCCATTCTTTCTCCTCGAGTAGCGAAATCGAACCCAGAATTCTCTCAAACTGACGATCCTCGACCATTTCAGCTTCCTCCGCCATAAAGCGGGAAAATAAAACTCTAAGATATTCAAGTGCTTTCTCTTCTTTGTTGAGCTCCACTGCATAAACGAATAACTTATCTTTCACATCATCACTTACCCTCCCCCCGTTTAACTGGTAAAACAGATCCAGGTGGTGAAATGCATGACTCCGGTCTTTCAATATCATGGAAATTTCCGCCATGAGAAAATGAGCCTCGGCTGGCTCCAGGAAAAAATCAAGATTTGCACGTGAGGCCTGCTGTAACTGAACCAGGTAGTTATGCAGAGCATCATAGGCCTCTTTCCACTCTCCCTTCATCCAGTGAATCTTGTGGCGGATCAGGGAGGGTGCAAATTGACGATGATCCAGTTCACTGGATTGCCTGGCTACTTCAAGAGCTTCATTAGTTTTGTTCAGGTTCAGAAGTACATTCGCCAGGCCATTCAATGCAGATAATTTATAAAAGTCCAGCAATTTCTCATTTTGCATCGCATTTTTGAAACATTTTTCAGCTTGGGGAAATCTTTGTGTTTCACTGTAGTACACCCCTTTCCAATACCATTCCATATCCGATCCGACCGACTTCTGATTAGCAATGGATTTCAATTTCTCCAGGTACAGAAAGTTTCCTTTTTTTTCAATGACGATCATTTGACCGGACACCTCCAGGTGATTGGACAGTACATATTCTGACGGATCCGGCATCACCGTTCCCTTGAATACCTCTTGATTCTCCTTGTCTTTTTGCAAGGGCAAAAGCCTTAAATCGTAATACCATCTTTCACTTTGATCGGACGTGCCGGAAAGATATGCAGGATAACATTCTCCCCGGGCAGGTTCCACTTTTGCCAGTTGGGAATCTGCAATCGTTTCGTCCGATTCCAATAGCAGAACCCATTCGTTTTCCGCCACATTACATGCCCGGTTCAAAGCCGAAACAAGATCCTTGTCTGTCTCATATAGAATCTTTTGGACTCCCTGCAAAGGGGTTTCTAAATCATTCCGGGTAATTACCAGAACTTGCTGAAACAACCCGGATAAATTTAAAAGAGACTGCTGTTCTGATTCCGTTAACGGGTCGCGAAGGATAAAAAGAAGAGTGATTTTTTTTGGGTTCATAATAACCGGGTTGAATTATCTGAGATAATTTAGCAGTGAAGTTTGCATCATTGTGGAGTGAATACCCAATACCGCATCATAGGCCGTTTGTGCATTTTGAAAATTGAGCATTGACTCAACGATATCCGCATCGGTCAGACGGCTTACCTCTCCACTCTGCCCGATAATACGATCTTCCAGACGCTCAACTGCAAAATCCAGGCGATTGATCTGGTTGGCTATATCGGTCGAAAGTCCGGCAATATGTGCGATACTGCCTCCCACCTTGTCGATCGAAGTCTGGATCGCCGCAGTGTCATTCGCATTCATTGCATCAATCGTCGATTGAAAAATTTCAAAAAGATCTCCCTCCGGGCCGTCTCTCAAATCCAGTCCCGTAACAGTTGTCTCTACAGCTACGCCCTCACCGGCAAGAACTTTCAGAGGCGTACCCGTACTGGAAGTTCCAATACCCCCGGCAGCCACCCCATCTTCAAAGAATGGTTTTTGGTCTGAATTTGTACCCGCAAACAGGTAAACGTCATTGAACTTTGAGTTGGCGAGCTCAACAAATTCTTCTTTCAGGGAAGCTACCTGGGATGCAATGAGTTCCCTGTCTTCTGCATTCAGGCTTTCATTGGCGGCCTGTATCGTCAGGGTTTTAAACGAGGTTAACAGATCCTGCATATGATCCAGGGCATCCTGGGTATTCCTCGCCTGAAAGAGGCCATTATTGGCATTGACCTGGTATTGTTCATTTTTGCGAATATGTTCATCGATCAATTTTGCCGACAAATAAGACACAGAGTCGTCAGACGCTTTGGTGACTCTTTTTCCCGAAGCAATCTGATCATTGTATTTCACCATCTGACTGCGATTCCTCTGAATCTGCCTTTTAAAAGTACTGTCAGATAAATATTCTGTAATTCTCATGGTTTGGGTGTCAATTATGGGTTGCCAACAAGTTTAAAGATCTTTGGATCATAATTTTCACTTGATATATAATTTACAAGCCCTCCACTCCCCATTATCCAGTTATCCGCCGGCCGGCAGAGGGAGGTTTACTAATAAAAAGATCAAGGATAATTTCAATGCTTACTGATTTCTGTTTACTGCTGAACCCTGGTTTTATGCAATTGACAACAGTGTATCGAACATTTGCCGTCCGGTATCCAGAACTTTTGCAGAGGCCTGGAATGAATTTTGAAAACGGATTAAATTACTTAACTCTTCATCCAGATTTACCCCGGCCAATTGCTCCTGTCGATTTATCAAAAATTCTCTGGAAGATTTTCCGGATTCAATCTTCTGTTCAATTTCGTTAAGTCTCAAACCGGCAAGTCCCATAAATTCAACCGCCCGGGTTGAGATGGTTTGCCCTTCAATAAATCTCTCACTTTGCAGATTTAGAATATCGAGTGCTTGGTCATTGTTTCCGGCTTCTCCGGCTACAGATGAAGCGGCAATATGATTTGGATTCTGGACAATCTCATCGTTCACCCGCATATTGAACGCTCCGGTTGAAGTTGAGTCAAAAAATTGTCTCTGCAATCCGTCTTCCAGTCCATATCCGTCACTGTGAATCTGATTGATTTCGTCCATAAGAGAAGTGGCGAGAACATCGAGTTGATTTCTGGCTTCCGGTATTCCATTTTCATACATATGGATATTGGCCGCAAGCTCACCCGGACCCGGCTCGATAAGTTTTCCACCCGGCAGTCTGAGCCGGTATGCCTGATTTGCAGCATCCACCTCGGCCCGCAGTTGAGTAACTTCCTGTCCACTGACCACAGAAATTCCGCCAATCCGTATCTCCAGGGTCCCGTCAGACGCTTCGATGGCATCAAACTCGGCAATGGACGCAAGCTCTTTCAGCTTTTCCATCTGTACATCCAGTACGTTGTTATTTGTACTGTCCGTTGAATGAGTTCTTGCGATTTCCAGATTCAAAGAACCGATATCCTGTAATAATTCGTTAAGCCGGTTTAATTTGATTTCGGCCTGATCCTGTGCCAGATTCCCGAATGATTCCAGATCCTTGTCCAGCTCTCTGAACGTACTGGCCATTGTCTGAGATTTTGAAAGAAGGACCTTCCTTAAATTGGGATCCTGGGGATTATTTGAAACATCCGCATATGCATTGAAGAAATTACTGATCATCTGATCCAGGCCTGAATCGGACGACGGGATCAGGGAGGTTTCCATCAACCGATAGATATTCGCCTGTTCCGAGAGGTTCCCGATCTCATGTTCCTTCCGGATAATCTGCTGATCAATCAACTCATTTCGAAGCCTTTCTATTTGGCTTACGGAAACTCCCCGGCCGAATACGCCGGTTGCAAGCCGTTGAACTTCCTCGGTCAGTTGTACACGCTGCCTGGTATATCCCGGTGTCTGTGCGTTGGCAATATTATTGGAAGTCACTTCATTAGACTTCTTTGCAGTCAGCATTCCCCGGGTCGATATTTCAAATATGCTTCTCATAGATTATCCCATTTGATTTAAACCAAGACTAGGTGTTTGGCCCTCCCGAAGCTGTCCATTTCCCTTATAGTTTTTATACGACTGCCTGGCGACCCGGGAAAGTTCAGTAATGGATTGGGAATTATGTTCGGATGCAAATTCAAGCAGACTCATCAATTGGCTCCTGAGCTGCTCCGTTTTATGAATCTGATCATACAAATCAATCCGAAGCCGGTCGATATCTTCTGTTGACCCCTCGATCACCTCAAGCAACCGGGTAAGCGAAGGATGGGATGCATTTGGATAGTAATTTTGAAACAACACGATCAATTGGTTTTTGAAAAGCGTCTCCATCTCCTTCAACTCTTCATATTTGACCATTTGCCTGTCAATCAACGCATTCAGTTGATGAATGTCATTATAAATAACCGCATGCATCTGTTCGTCAAGCAGTTTCTTCGTCTCCTGATAACCTTGATGGAGATTCGATAAACTCTCAACTAATTCGTCGATTTCTTGTTGGTTGGTTGACATATATACTATTTTTTTGCGTTCGTTGGTTCATTCATTTCAATTCGTTTCTCCAAATGGCCGCGGATAATTTCCGCAATTCCCAAAGGTTCCTGTTTTGCCAGTTCAGTTGAGAGGGCATCGACAACATGATCCTTATAAAAAGATCCGCCCGTACTCAAGACTCCCCCCTCTTTGTTATCATTTTGAAACAGGTTCTTTGTCATTTGCTCAACCATCTGCCTGGCAAATATTTGCTCAAACTCCATGGCAATTTCATTCTTATCCATACCCTGTTTTGAGGAGGGCCCGCCTGCTATAGATCCCGAAGCAATCGGGGCGGATATTTTTGTAAACTCATTCATTGTGTAACCCTGCGTTTATTTTTTTGATCTGATTTCAGGAAAGATGCTAACCGTTCCGGTTTCTCTTTCGTTTTCGACAATGATCTACATAACAATTAATTTTCCCTTCAGGGCACCTGCCCTGTCAATCGCCTGCATAATGGAAATAATATCTTTAGGGGAAAATCCCAGATTTGTCAGTGAATTGGCAAGATCTACGATGGTCGTCTCCGGTTCCAAAATCAGATTACTTGCCGATTCTTCAGTAAAACTGATCTCATTGACAGTCCCCTCTACCGTTTCGCCGCCCGTAAAGGGCAGGGGTTGAGATACAAATGGCGTAACCTGCGACTGAATCCGGAGACCCCCATGTGAAACCAGAACTTCACCGATCACGACTTCTCCTCCGGCAACCACCGTACCGGTCCGTTCGTTAATCACGATTCGGGCGGGGATATCCACTTCGATTTGCAAATCCAGAACCAGGCTCGTAAAGAAGGTCATATCACCCGCATCTTCAAAAGCTTCTGGCCATTCCACACTGACAAACCCGGCATTATCAGCACTGGCAATATTTTCTTCGAACCTTTCATTAATTACATCTACGATCCGGGCTGCATTATTGTAGTTGGGTTCACGCAGAATAAGACCGAGTGGAGCACTTCTGTCCGGCCGGTACATCTGATTCTGAACAATAGATCCACCAGATGGTATCGTAGCGGTCAGAGTGGGGTTCCGGCCCACTCTTGACCCGGCTACTTCGGCATTGTATCCGCCCAGGATAAGCGGCCCCTGTGCATAGGCATACACCTGATCGTCCTGGGGATGAATAAGCGGGGTTTGAAGAAGGACCCCTCCATTCAGACTGCTCGCATCTCCCAGCGAAGAGACCGTTACATCGATTTCGCTGCCGGGTGCCTGATATGGACCGACCGTAGCTGTAACGATGACGGCTGCCACATTCCGGGTTCTCAGATGTTCCGAATCAATATTGATATCAAACTTGCGCAGCATACTCGCAACAGATTGTACCGTAAATACAGAACCCCGGCGGCTTAAAGCCCGGTCGCCTGTGCGATCCAATCCGGCTACAAGGCCATAGCCAATCAGTTCCATCTTGTTGGCTTTGTCTATTTCAACCAGGTCACTGAGTCGCGTTTGGCCATTGGCAAATACGGGAACCAAAACAAAAATCAATACCAGGGGAAAAATATATTTCTTCATCGAAAATCTCCTCATCTTCCAGGTTTTAATTTGCAGCCATGAAAGCTGACACAGCTGTTACAACACCGACAGCTCCCCATAACAGTTTCCGGCTAATTCCTTTTTTACGGGTCAGGCCGTTGATTCCTCCTTCATTCAGGTAAACAATATTTGCATCGGCTACCCGATACGATAAAACTTCATTGGCATCGTTAATGTCCGTCGGACGTATAACGCCGCTTAATTCTATACTGTAGATTTCTCCACTGATTTCCGTACTTCTGGAACCGTCAATCAGATAGTTACCGCTTTCATCTATCTCTTTTATTCTCACACTCAGCGTACCACTCAAAAGCTGTCTTTGATTCGCCAGAGCCCTCTCGTCCGAATTGTAATCAAGCTGCGAATCCGCCCCGAATATGGCATCCATTGGCAGCATACTACCGCTGACTGTGCTTGATGCACTGCCTGCCGTATTAGACTGGGTTCGTGAATCCGTACTCGAAGAACCGTTAATGTTTTCAGTCAGAATCACCGTAATCACATCTCCAACCCTGTGGGCTTTGATATCCGAATAGAGTGAACGTTGCGCAAATAAAGCGGGCAGGATCATTAAATAGATCAAAACGGTTAATAATATTTTCACAGGTATCTTCATAGATCTGATATTTTGGTGAATTCAAACTTCATTTAACATTGTCGTTACTTTTGTCATGCTGCATTAGTCTTAAAGTGTTTTTCTCCACATAACCGTGTTTTCATTCAGAACTTCTACCTCATATCGTTTTCCGGTTTCAGTGCATCGCACCGTAATCAATTCGCCCGTTCCCCCCGCGCGCCGTGTTTCACAGTTTAACTCTACCGTTAACCCGTGCATCCTGTATTGCATCACAACGGCATTTCCGTGTTCAACGACCGGAATGCCGGACAGATCGGATTGATAAATCGGCTCCCCGGCCGGAATATCCTGTCTTGCAGTGAACTCCCCGTATGGAATACGTCTGACCGGAAGCTGCCCAAAATTCGTTACATCCATCTGCTTCATTTCCATCATGCTCTCTCGAATCACATGATCCCTGGCAACCGGCAGCCGGGCCACCGGAACCTGTATTCGGGTCGTAATAAAAAATTGAACCGGATAGGTTTTCCCGCCGGCCAAAACTTCAGCACTCACCAGGGCTCTGGGCAGATCCCGACTGTTCATTTGAATTCTTTGTATATCCCGGGCCTGTACCTCTCCAAGCCGGGAAGGAAGCCACCTGAGTTCTACCCCGAAACTGGCATCCGGATAGCGGCTTGAAAGCTGCTCCCTGGCCATCTCTTTCAATCTTACTTCTAACTTTTCCTCTGCCTCGTGCTGAACAGGGCCTGCTCCGGCTGTAAGAAACAGTAGGATGATCAGAATTTGAAGTTTCATGTGGGATTGACTGGTTTTTATCTAAAAAAATGCTTTAGTACGAATGAGTTACCGGTATGCATGCTGGTAACTCATTCCTGTCAAAAGATTTCAATACTATAGGTCCGGCTGTAAAATAGAGCCTGTACAAATATTGAGATTAACGTTTAATGGAATTGGTCATCGCCATCATATCTTCCGCAGTCTGAACCATTTTCGAATTGGTCTCATAGGCGCGCTGAGCTTGTATCAGGCCCACCATTTCAGAAACAACATCTACATTTGACTGTTCCAGAAATCCTTGTTCTATGCTGCCAAAGCCGTCAGTGCCCGGCATACCGTAGATCGGAGTTCCCGAGGCTTCCGTTTGAGAATAGAGGTTATCTCCCATTCCCGATAATCCGCCCGGATTTACAAATTTGGCGAGTTCAATCTGTCCCAAGTCAATCATCTCTCCATCACCGTTGATCTGGGCAGTTACAAATCCTTCTTTCGAGATGTTCAATGCCTGGGCATTTTCAGGAACCTCGATAAAATCAGCCAACGGCAGACCCGACTGGGTGACAACTCTGCCGGTTGAATCCAGTGCAAAATTACCGTCTCGTGTAAATGCAGTGGAGCCATCCGGCATTTCAACCTGGAAAAAACCAGATCCATTGAGCGCCAGATTGAGGGGATTCGCCGTTTCCGTCAGGGTTCCCTGCGAAAAATTACGGACATTGGCCACCGGTTTTGATCCGTGGCCCAGTTGCAACTGGGAGACCGAACTCGACCGGCCGTTTGAAGAGTCTCCTCGCTTTGATATTTCTACATTTTGATAAAACAGATCCTGAAAAGCGATATTACTTCGTTTAAATCCTGTAGTATTTACGTTTGCCAAATTGTTGGCAATGTTATCGACCGACTTTTGCTGGGCACTCATTCCAAGTGCTGCAATGCTTAATGCTCTGGTTGGCATATCAATTGAATTAAGAATTAAAATTTAAGTACTTCCGCCAGCCGGCGGATGATCGTGAGAACGAGGCGCTGATCCTCTTCCTGCTCAACCTCCTCCCATAGATAACTGTTTACTGCTTACTAATAACTATGTGTAATGTTAAAATTTTCCGAGTGAATTGGTTGCTCTTGACAACAGCTCATCCGTTGTCGTAATTACTTTTTGCTGGGATTCAAAAAGAGTCGCATTGGTCATCATTTCCGTTAGCTCTTTTAACGGATTCACATTGCCCGCTTCATAGAACCCTTGTCGAAGGGTACTATCTTCATCAATCATCAACTCAACTCCATCCGGAACCATAAAGTAACCGCTCGAATGGCGCTGCAAGGTTTCTATTTTCTCAACCGTTGCAAGTTCAATATTGTCATGAACCTTGTCATTGAGAAGTATGGATCCGTCACTTGATATTTCCAGGCGATATTCATTCTCCGCATTCCCGGTCTGTTCAAAATTCGGTATCATGACCGGCCCTCCGCTTCCCAGCAATGATGCTCCCTGATCGTTGACCAGAAATCCATTCGAATCCGGATGAAACCGCCCGTTTCTTGTTAGCAGTTCAACTCCATTCAGTTCAACCTTAAAAAACCCGTTGCCTTGAATTGCCAAATCATAGGGATTTCCGGTAGCTTCAAAATTTCCTTGTTCCATATTGATGGTCTGTCTCGGGACAACTTTTGAGACTTCCTCCCCATTTACCATTTCTTTAAAAGAATGATAAAACAGCTTGTCAGCTTTAAAACCGGGTGTATTCAGGTTTGCCATGTTATTTGCAGTCATTTCCTGTGCCTTCATCAGACGCTGCAAAACCTGCATGGATTGTGACAATCGATCTATCATAGAAATTCAATCATTTTTCAGTTCACCCCAAAAGGAGTCAAATCCCGTGCCAGCAGGTTTCCGAAGTCCGGAACGGACCTTCCTGGTTCTCTAAAAATACCCTCTCAGAACATCTGTGAACGGATATCGACTTTCTTCCTCAGCCTGTCATACGGTTCAATGAACTCTGCCTCTCAAACGGAAACTTTTGCCACTTTGCGGAAAAATTTTAACAAATCTGTCCTCCGAATCCATTCACAGATCCCCTGATTCCCCCAATTATTTTATGGTATTCTTTTTGAGTATAGATAAGTATGGCAGAACAAGATCAACAGGATAAAACAGAAGAACCCACCGAGCAGAAGCTTAAAAAAGCCCGGGATGAGGGAAATGTGGCTAAAAGCACGGAAGTGGCTTCCGCCATGCTGATGGCGGCTGCGGTTCTGGTGATTCTTTATTCGGGCGACTGGATCTACAGTGAATTCAAATCGTTGTTTCAGCAACTCTATACGAATCTGGACCAGCCGTTCAATGACAGCGAACATGCCATTCAGGTTCTGGAATCTACCCTGATAACAGGTTCTAAAATCATCAGCCCGATGTTGTTAGCCCTCCTTGCCGTTGCGGTTTTATCTCATATCCTGCAGGGGGGGTTTATCCTTGCCCCGAAGGTGATGGAACCCAAGCCGGAAAGAATACATCCCGGAAAAGGCTTTAAAAAAATCTTTTCCTTGAAGGGGCTGGCCGAACTGGTAAAAGGCCTGAGCAAGGTAGGGATCGTCGGAATGATCATCTATTTCACCTTCAGAGGTAAAACGGACGTCTTTGCCGCCATGATCATACAACCGGTTTCAGCGACTCTTTCCCAAACCGGCTCGCTGATCCTGATCATGATGACCCGAATATTATCCGCCCTGGTTGTTCTTGCAATTGCAGATGCCATCTATACCCGTTTTCAACATCGTAAGGATTTAAAAATGACCCGTCAGGAAGTTCGGGATGAGTTAAAACAGTCGGAAGGTGACCCGCACATGAAGAGCAAAAGAAAAGAAAAGGCAAAAAGTTACCGGCACCGCAAACGCCTTGACCATGCCATTCTTTCCTCGGATGTAGTGGTTACAAACCCGACACATTATGCCGTAGCCCTGCAGTATAATCCCGACAGCAACCGGGCTCCCATCGTACAGGCAAAAGGGATGAGAAAAAGAGCTCTGAAAATTCGCTCCTTTGCAGAAAAATATGAAGTACCGATCATTGAAAATCCACCGGTAGCAAGAACTCTTTTTGCATCAACCGAAGAAGATCAAATGATACCGGAAGAGTATTTCAAGATCGTCGCGGAAATACTCGCCTATGTATACCGACTCAAAGAAGAAAAAACCAATATACATGAACATATTCGAACAAAATAATAAGCAAAGTTCCTGGGGATCCTTACTGGGAAAAAGGTCGGACGTCCTGGTGTCGTCCAGTGTTATCCTGATTCTTCTGGTCATGATTCTGCCGATTGCCCCGCAGTTTCTCGACTTTTTTCTCGCACTCAATGTGTCTTTGTCCATTATCGTTCTGCTGGTTGCTTTCTATACCCTGAGGCCTCTGGAATTTGCCGTGTTTCCTGGGATGCTGTTGATATTGACCCTGTTCAGACTGTCCCTGAATGTCGCTTCGACCCGGCTTATCCTGAGTGAAGGATATGCCGGAAATCTGATTGATGCATTTGGTAATTTTGTCGTCCAGGGAAATTATGTGATCGGCATCATTATATTTGCCGTACTCGTCATTATTAATTTTGTGGTAATCACCAAGGGCGCCTCGAGAATCGCTGAAGTCTCTGCCCGGTTTACCCTTGACGCCATGCCGGGGAAGCAAATGGCCATTGATGCGGACCTGAGCGCCGGTTTGTTGACCGATGAAGAAGCAAAACAAAGAAGAGAGGAAATCTCCCGGGAAAGTGACTTTTACGGGGCGATGGACGGAGCCAGTAAATTTGTCCGCGGAGACGTTATCGCCGGGCTGCTTATTACTTTCATAAACATTATCGGCGGACTGATCATCGGGACGATGCAACATGGGCTTACCATGGGTGAAGCCGCCGCACGATTTACTCTTTTAACAATCGGCGACGGACTTGTCAGTCAAATTCCTGCCCTGTTAATCTCCACTGCTGCCGGAATTATTGTAACCCGGGCGGCTTCTGAAAACAACCTGAGTTTTGAAATCACCGGGCAACTGTTCGGAAATTCAAAAGTCGTTTTTCTTGCCGCCATCTTCATATTTATCATGGGAATTCTTCCGGGGATGCCTGCAATCCCATTTTGGATTATCTCCGGATTCCTGTTTATCCATGCCAACAAAACCAATAAAGTCGACGCACTTGAGGTCACCGAAGCCGAAGAAAAGAAACAACTTGAGGAACAGTCGTCCGATAAGGTGGAAGACTACCTGCTGATGGATACCCTTGAACTGGAAATCGGCTACAGTATCATTCCCCTTGTGGATCCGGATCAGGGTGGAGATTTATTGGATCGAATGGCGTCCCTGCGAAAGCAACTTGCTCTCGAACTCGGAATCCTCGTCCCCCCGATCAGAATCCGGGATAATGTACAGCTTAACGCAAACCAGTATGTAATTCGGATGAGAGGGATTAAACAGGGAGACAGTGAACTGCTTCCTGATTACCATCTCGTTCTGCTGCCTGCCGATATTCATATAGATCTGAAAGGAGTTAAAACAAAAGATCCGGCATTTGGCATGGATGCGTTGTGGGTAAGCTCCAAGAACAAAGCCGAAGCCGAAAAGAACGGGCTGTCTGTGATTGAAGCCGGAGCTGTCATTACAACCCACATGATCGAAATCATCAAACGCAATGCAGATAAGCTCCTGGATCGCCAAATGGTGAAAAAGCTGGTCGATAACCTCAAGGAATCCTCACCGGCAGTCATTGAAGAATTAATCCCTGACAAGATGAGCTACGGCGGTATCCAGAAAATCCTGAAACGGCTGCTCAAGGAACAGGTTCCCGTCAGGGATTTGAATACGATCCTCGAAACCGTAGCAGATTATCAGGATAAGACAACAAACCCCGAGGTATTGACCGAATACGTCCGGAATTCCCTGGCCGACACGATCACCCGTCAATATAAGGACTCCGACAACTGTGTCACGGCTGCCGTATTGGAAAGCAATCTTGAATCTCACCTGATTACCCAGGCACAACAGGGAAGCCTGCATCCGAGCACTCTCGGATTCACACCCAATACCGTTGAGAAAATGTATGTTGCCTGCAACAAGGTTACCGAAATGATGACCTCAGAAGGCTATAAACCGATACTTCTTACATCCCCCGTGCTTCGTCCGGCCCTTTACGATTTCCTGGTCTCGGTGATACCGGAAATCGTAGTGTTGTCTTATAACGATTTGACGATCGACGTTCAAATCAAAAAGTATGACCAGATCGAACTTAAAACCGATGAACTGTAAATCCCTAAACATTTGCCGCCATGATTTTACGAAAAATTTCCGGTAAGACCCTTGAAGAAGCCCGAAACCGTGCAATTGACCAATACGGAAATCAATTTGTTATTGTTGAAACCATCGACAGCACCCATGCAGGGTCGGCGTTTATTACCATTGCCATTGAACCGAAGTCCGAATCATCCCAAAATGATCGAAAAGGAAAGAAACCGAATCCTTCTTCTTCCATTATTCAACCGCTTTTACACCAGGTGGAGCAATTATTGGAATCAGGCAGTGAAACGTTCACTTCATTAAAAAACATCTCTCTGCCATCCTATTTGCATTCATCTTCCGGGAAAGAAAAATCTACACAGGATCAAAAAGACCAAAAAAAACGTAACAAATCCACTCCTGGAGTCTCTTATATAAAGGCAGCCTCCAATCAAACCCGAAAAAATTCAAATAGTGAAAAAATTCAACTGCAAACCCTGCATAAGGAGACTTCATCCCCCGAGCCGAAACCGGATTCAGACTCCTTAGGGTTCAGGGAACACTTCAGAAAAAAACCCGATCGGAACAGGGATCAAGAACAGGACACCCAGATGATCAAATTGAACCGAAGACTGGAATTTCTTGAAAATATGGTTCGTAAGTTTGCAGATGATCAGTCCGAATATTCCGGAATTCCCCTCTATCGTTACTTGCGCAAACAGCATTTCAAACCGGAAATCCTGCTGGATTGGTTTGACAAATCCGTTCATCTGAAAGGGATGGACTCATCCGGTAACACCTCTCTGGAACAATCGGTCATCGCCAGAATTGAAGATTATTTTGACTCCAATAACCCATTATCCGAGTCAAACAGACATCTGTTCACCTCCTTCCCCGGTGTAAATATTTCCAAAACTGTCTCTGCCATTGCCGACCATTGCCGGATGAGAGGGTACAAATTTGACATTGGAATCATCTTTTCCGATTCCTTTGAATCCGACGACCAGAGTTTTCAACTCATGGACTCGTTCAAGGTATTAAATACTTCCTGTTTCGATATTGTCACACACCGGGATTGGCAAAATATTTTAAACCAAACGGATGAGGAGACATTTCATTTCCTGGTAACACTTCCTCTGCCATTCGACTTCAGCAAGGTAGAATCGCGATGGAGCCATATAAACCGGGTACTTGGAGAATATCATTCGGTAAAACACCACTTTATCTCCCATTCCCTTCACAATCCGACTGAAATCATCAGCATGTTACCTCTTAATCATGCTTTCAAACCGGACTACATCACATTAACGAATCTCGAAATGTGTCAATTGAATTTTGGCAAACTGACGGACTATAAGGAATTAGCTGATTTCGACTTCGGGTTTCTTCATAAAGCCGGCAAGCCCCTGACCGAACCCTTCGGAAGAATTGAACGGAATCTGTCCGAACTGATCTTACAGCCGTTCAATCAACCGGGGAAATGGCAGGAGGGAATGGATCAACAAAAAGCGGCCGCCTCTATGTAATTATCTGTTAAAAATTAATTTTCAATTAATAAAACCCAAAAATTATGCTTATTCATATTTATACAACCATTGCACTCCTGATATTTTTTATCTTGATTATATCAGGCTCGGGAATAGAATCTGCCATGATAAGAAGTGCTGTATTATTTTCAGTCCTTGTTATCCTGACCAAAATTACCAAATTTGTCATTCAGATTATCAAAAAAACTCCAAGTCCTAACAATGAAACAAATACCTCCACTCAGTAGTAAAACATTCTGACTTCCATTTTTTTAAGTCACACTACTATACTCATTACTCAATTGAACAAGTAATTTTATCGCATGGAATTATCACTTCAGGAATTGGTAGATACCTATTGTGATGAACCGACTACTGGCCTTCGAAATACAATCATTTCGGAAGCCATGCCCTTGGTTAAAAGCATTATTGGAAAAGTCCGTCGTCCCGATACGGCCTTATCCCAATATGAAGATATTGAAAGCGCCGGGATCATGGGGCTTTTACAGGCTCTTGAAAGCTATGACTGCGAAAAAAATATCCAGTTTAATACCTTCGCCTACTATCGAATCAGAGGGAATATCATAGACTATTTGAGATCGATCGATCAATTACCGAGGAATGACCGCACGCTTTTTGGCAAAGCTCAACAGGCGATCGACCAACTCCAGCAAAAGCTCGGGCGGGAACCGGAAGATCAGGAAGTAGCCGAGGAGCTCGGTATTGAAATAGAAGATTACATGGAACTTTTAAGCGGAGTACAGCAGCGGGCGGTTTTATCCCTGGATCAACCGGCATATTCCGAAGGGAGCGGCCAGACGACCGTTTCGGACCAGATAGAAAACAGGGAATTCGATCAACCGGATAAGATTCTTGAACAAGAAGATGTCTCACAAAATATCAAGCAAGCTATAAAACAATTTAAAGAACGCGAGCGCTTGATTCTTGCCCTGTATTACTACGAAAACCTTACCCTTAAAGAAATTGCCATGTTACTGGGCCTTACAGAAGCCCGCATTTCTCAAATCGTCGGAAAACTCCTGCTTCAGCTAAAATCAAACCTTGGATCGACGCTGCAAAGTTAGCTGAATGGACAGGATTTAAAAATAAAGATGAGGCCCTTCCGCTACATACCGTTCATAGACTCCAATACTTTATATAACCCTTGTGTGCC
Organism: Balneolaceae bacterium; assembly: GCA_040877875.1. Classification (GTDB taxonomy): domain Bacteria; phylum Bacteroidota; class Rhodothermia; order Balneolales; family Balneolaceae; genus JBBDNC01. The sequence continues at coordinate 19,644 of JBBDNC010000067.1, forward strand.
CAGATTTTCATAACCTAACGCCATGGCACTTGTGTAAAACTGTTCCACCAGGGCCAGGCCGGGGAGGGAAAGCTCCATCCTCCGGGCTTCTTCGAGGGCAATCCGCATATCCTTGACAAAATGTTTGATGAAAAACCCGGGATCGTAATTATCCTGTGCAATTCTTGTTCCCAAGTTGTTGATCGACCAGGATGAAGCAGCTCCCTTGCCAATCACTGCGATCACCTCTTCAAGATCCATTCCGGCTTTACGGGCATATAAGAGGGATTCGACAACTCCGATCATGGTTCCAGCTATCAATATCTGATTGCTCATCTTTGTATGCTGACCTTTTCCCGGACCGCCCATATAGGCAATATTCTTTCCCATCAATTCAAAAAAAGGTTTCATATGGTCGAAATCCTCCCTCTTTCCCCCTGCCATAATTGCCAGAGTACCCTCCCGGGCTCCCACGTCTCCACCTGAAACGGGTGCGTCCAGCGTCCGGATCTTTTTCTTTGCTGCAATGTTATGGACTTGTTCCGCAAGAGCCGGAGTGGAAGTCGTCATATCAATGATATAGGAGCCGTTTTGAGCATTCGAAATTAACCCGTCCTCTCCCAACATCAACTCTTCAACATCCCTGGGATAACCGACGATCGTAAATATATAATGGCTTTGCCGGGCTACTTCACCCGGCGAATCACACCAATTTGCCCCCGCCTCCAGCAGGCCATCTGCCTTTGAAGGTGTTCGATTAAAAACATTCACTTTATACCCGGCACGTATGACGTGTTCACACATACTGCTGCCCATAACTCCCGTACCAATCCAGCCTACCGTTTCCATATTCATGATATTTGGTTCTTAAATTCTATGATTTCAGAGATCTGCCGGATCCAAAGTAGATTGCGAAAAAGTCAAGTTTGAAGAAGTTTGCGGGGTCATTCGAGATGAACAGAGTAATATTTACCCAAAAATAAGTACGCGAATTGACCCAAACCTGCTTTTCCCGGTAAATCAGATTTATTCCGGCCGACTCCTGCCGGGTACAAGTAACCAATATCTGACAACCAAATCAACGTCAACCACCTCCCAGGACTGACAAGATTTGATCCAGGTACTCCCAGATCCGGGTGAATATCATCTCAAATGCAATGGGGGCATAGGGCAGAACCCATAACATTAACATAAACCCTATTCCCATTTTCAAGGGAAGAGCGATAAAAAAGATGTTCGCACGAGGCATAATCCGGCCGAATATGGCAAATGAAAGGTCCATTAAAAAGAGTACAACAATAAAAGGAGAGGCAATTTGTACACCCAGTAGAAACAGAGAAGTGGCCATTTCAATAAAAACAGGTGCAGCCATTCCGGCCTGGACCGTACCGGGCGGTACGACATCGAAACTATGGGCAAGAGCCCGGATATAATAAGCATCCCCACCGCCACTAATAAATACAAACGTCCCCAGTAGAATAAATAGCTGACTAATGATCGCCTGCTGTGCGTTGTTGACCGGATCTACAATGCTTGCAAAAGTCAATGCCGTATTTAAACTGAACAGCTCGCCTCCAATTTGTAAGGCCGCAAATAAAATCTGGCCGGTCAAACCCATGGCAACCCCAACCAACAACTCTTTGAAAATAGCAACGGTTACCTGCAACATATTGGCATCGACAGGGATCACCATCCCCTGTACCGGAATGACCGGTAAAAGCATAACGGACAATACGAGGGAGAAAAAAATCTTGACACGCACAGGAATAGATCCGTTACGGAAAAACGGAGCTGTCGCGATCAGGGCGCCTACCCGTACAAAGATGAGAAACGCCGCAAGGATCATTTCGACAGAGAGCAGTTCCATATTAATTCCCGGCTAATAAAAAAAGGACATTAAAATTCTTTCAGTTGCTTTCATTGATGGTTCCGATAAATGTGATGGCTTGTTCCATAAAATCAATCGCATATTGAAGCATAAATCCGAAAGCAACGAAGAGAATCACCGTTACCACAATCATTTTCGGCACATAAGCCAGTGTCATCTCCTGTATCGTGGTTACAGCTTGAAAAATGGCAACAATCAGACCGATAATCAGTGCTCCGATTAACACCGGGCCTGAAATCACGACCATTGCCTTCAAAGCTTCCTGCAGCCAAAATAACCCTACTTCAGTATTCATATCTTGTCTTGTTGATTCATTACACTTTTAACTTTCCTGCCTCCCCGCCCGAAGGATCTCGGAGTATCCGGCCCCGCCAGAAGCAACAGCTTCGGCCGATACAAAGGTACTGCAGTTCATCCCGTCTGCCGGCCGGCTCCATACTTTACCCTTCTTTCTTCTTCGTTTCCATTCTATTCCTGGAAAACGGGAAATTCTATATCATTCATGTTAATTAAAACTTCGTACGAGGGATTCAACCAACAGATACCAACCGTCCGTCAGGACAAATACCAGAATCTTGAAAGGAAGAGATACAAGCACAGGCGGCAGGAACATGATTCCCATCGATAACAAAATGGAAGCCACCACAAGATCGATGACCATAAACGGCAGATAAATCAGAAAACCAATCTGAAATGCAATTCGTAATTCACTAATCATATAGGAAGGAACCACCACGTAAAGCGGCATTTCGTCCACATCGCTAACCGAATCGACATTTCCCATATCCATGAATAACAAGAGATCTTTTTCACGAGTCTGTTTCATCATGAATTCCTTCAGCGGTAGGGCTGCACGGCTGAGAGCTTCCGTCTGTGAAATTTCCTCTTCTATATACGGCTCAATCGCGTTTTGGTTAATTTCATTGAATGTCGACGCCATAATAAAAATCGTAATAAACATAGCCAGCCCGAGCAATACCTGGTTGGGAGGAGATTGCTGGGTTCCCAGGCCCATACGGAGAAAAAAGAAGACGACAATCAAACGGGTAAAACTTGTCATCATCGTGACGATCGCAGGACCGAACGAGAGGACCGTAAGCAGAATAAGAGCTTGAATGGCCAGGGAAAAATCTTCTACTTCTCCCCCGATATTGATATTTACACCAGACTGGCCTGACTGCTGTGCAACTCCTGTTTCCGGCAATCCTATCCAGCCGACTCCAATAATCATGAGAAAGATCAGGACTTTGCAGAACCTTCGACTCTCATGCTTATGTTTCCCGGAGATGTTTTTTTTGATAATCATGTGCCCGATTCTGAACCGTTCACAGAGGAGATTTCATGCTTTCGGACAGAGTCAAGAAGGCTCATAAAACCATTTTTAAACGGCTCTTTCGAAGAATCAGGTTGAAGGTTAACGCCAAGTTTATTCCACTCTTCCCTGTCAAGGATCTTTAAAAGATTTATGCCCTGATTTCCCGATCCCACGATCCAGAACTCATTGCAGACCTTCACAATCGACACGGTTTGATCCGATGGTAGCTCAATACTTTCGAGAAGTGACAATTTATTATACGCTTCCGGGTCCGGCCGGCGGTTCATTTTGCTTTTTTTCCTGACAACATATCCATACAGGAGAGCACCGACTCCAATAGTCACCCATAAAAAAAGAATTCCGGATGAGGATGAGTTTTCTTCATCTGTCAGGTTTGCCGGGAAAATAGATGGCTGAGTCTGGGAATTTTCAATCTCCTGCCCGGTAGTTGACAATTCTATCTCATTCAACTTCACATAGCCGGTTCCGCTTCCGGTTTCCGATTGCATGAGAACCATGACCCATAATACCATCAGTGTGATGGACAACCCGATCACAAAACGAAGGGTTTTTCGCGGTTCCGATTTTATTTGTTGTTTTAGTTTTTCCCAGTCCATTTTCACACCTTGCTTTTGATACTTTCATGGGCTGCCAGGAGCTTGGAGATGCGTACACCGAAATGTTCGTCAATCACGACAACATCTCCCACGGCAACCGTTCGGCCATTCACAAGAATATCCACCGGTTCTCCGGCCAGCTTGTCCAGTTCCACAACCGACCCCTTCATCAGTTGCAGTATTTTCCCAAGGGCGATTCGTTTACGGCCCAATTCAACCGAAACATTCATCTCAACATCCTTAAGCAGATCAATATTTCTGATCTCCTTACTGTTTATGACATTTTGAGATTTTTCAAAGGGTTCGAATTCAACATTGGCTCCCGTATCTTCATTGACTTTTACCTTTCCAGTGCCATTGGCTCCCGAATCGTGAATTCTCAATTCATCGATGATCTGTTGGGTCACACTTTCAAAATCGGGGCCAAACAAAACTTCATGATCATCCGAAAGTTCAGAATACCTTTCGATCACTTCATCATTCGGTGCGGACAAGGCAAAAAACATTTCCAGTTCATTTTCCGAATCGTCTTGCTCCTCCGCGGTTACACTCCATATAGAAATATAGTAAGACTTCAGATTTAAAATGGATTTTGAATTCTCGGGATCGATCCTGTTAAACGAATTGATTAAAAATTCAAACCCTGCATTTTCAAGTGAAGCACTCAGGACTTCCAACAGGTATTCGGAGATCCCGTCATAGACTCGTTCCGCGATCTCATTCTCCTCATCGGGAGCCGTACCGTACATAGATTCAGCGAAATAATCTGACCAATCTCCCTTAAATCCCACGATGATTTCTACCTGGAAATTTTCTTCTATTGATTTGAGAAGTCTGTAATCCTTAATCAGTTTCAGGGTCTCCTTTTCATCCCCAATCAGGCTATCGGCCAGTTTAATCGATGTTTTTTGACCCGAAAGGCGATCAAGAAGCTGATTAATCGGACGATTATATTTTTTTACTGTTTTTTTCCAGAAATCAATATTCATAATCTTGTACTTGTTGATGTGTTAGTCCAACGGGTCGTTACTGTTCTTTTTAATATTGAAAATTTTAACTGCTTTCTTCCCGTTGAGAGTCCCCGGATAGCCGTTCATCATATCCCGGTTGTTCACTACAATTTGAAGGGGTTCTTCAATTTGCTGATTGAGCATGATCAGGTCCCCTTCATTCAGTTGAATCAATTCCCGCAACGGTACCTTGGATTCTCCCAATTGAACCCTCAATTCTGCGGGAACCTGTTTGATATCGTTCTCGTAGTTTTTCTGCTGTTGAGAAGTGAGAGATTCTACAGTATTTGACTTTCCCAGGTTTAAAGTATTTCCCCCCAGAAGGTTGTCCTTCAACATGCCGTAGGGATAGCAAATGGAGAAGGGGACTTTATAATCATCGAATTTAAAAGCAAAACGAATTACAATACCGGGAGAATTGGCAGAAATTGTCCGGATATTTGAAGGTTTGCTCTCATAGATATAGTTCTCAATTTTAAATGAGATATAGGTTGACCAAACGTGACTGAGTTCATTCAATGACCGGTCAATGACCCGGCCAATGATCTTCTCTTCAATGCGTGTCAAAATCCGTTTCTCATCAAGATCGATCTTATACCCTCCGCTTTGACGTTCCACGCAATAGATACAGAATCCGGGTTGTATTTGCAGCACCGCCCAGTCGCCCAACTCTTCAATATTAAACAAAAAGATGGAGGTGGGGGGATCGATTTCATTGAGATATTCAGAAAACACAACCTGCTCGACATCCAGAAGCACAACTTCCATCGAGTGATTGAGTACATTTGAAAAGATCTGCTTGATGTGCCTTGCATACAGATCATGGATATCCCGCATGGCACGGATGATCTCCTTGCTTACAAGCTTGGGCTGCTTGAAGTCGTAGAGCCTGATATTCTTCCCGGAAGAATCGTCCTTATTCTCCGATGGATCCTCTGCAACCGGATTTTGATATGTTGACATACGGAATTTTGTTCATTATTGAATCACATACTTAGTGAAGTACAAATTCCGTACCATGCTCCGGTTAAAAATAGTATTTATTTCATCTTTAAGGTCTTGCTTGATTGCTTCTCGCTGGTCACGATCACTCAACTCATCCGTGGTTTTCTTAACCAGCAGGAAATTGACCGTATCCAGGACCTCAACTCTCATCTGGTCTATCTCGCTCAAATCGCCCTGGGTGTCCAATTCAATGGCCAGAGAGAGAACCAGATATCGATTTCCGTTAGATTCAGCCGGATTTATAATAATATTCTCCAATTGAAAATAATGTCCTCCTTTGGTATTCATGGAATCCATGATTTCCCGGATATCTGCATAATTATTTTTAACCACGGCAAATGCAGCAATTCCCTGAGCGATAATAACCACTACAACAAGGAAAATTTTTCCAACTTTGGAAAATTTCTTTCCTTCCTCTTGCTGTTCTGCCGGGTTTTCTCCTTCCTCTGGGGAATTCTCCAATTCTTTTTCTTGTAATTCGTCACTCATTTCTACTTCCCTCCCATATATTTATATTTGAACGTGAATTTCTGTTTATTTCTGTTTTAATAGTTTCAATTCCAGGTTCCATCTCATTTTCCTCCTCCAGCACTGCTTCACGGCCCTGATACTGGATAACGATTTCTACCCGCCGGTTTTTTTTCATGTTTTCCTGTGAATCATTCGGGGCTACAGGCCGGTGTTCCCCGAAACTGCTGATACTGAAGGAATCGCCCTCCAGGGTAGTACGGCCATTTAAATATTCCATGACCGAAAGGGCCCGTCCGGATCCCAGCTCCCAGTTCGATTCATATTTCCGAAAGCTGCTGGACACTACGGGCCTGTTGTCAGTATGGCCTTGTATGTCAATAATTTCCACATCTTCGAATGTATAGCTGTCGAGGCCTTTTGCAACCTCATCCAAAATCGGATAGGCGGCCGGCAGCAGATTTACCGAATAAGTTTCAAACAGGGCTCTTTCACCCAATATGATCAGTACTCCTTCCGGTATCAGGCGTATCTCTACGCTTTCCTGAAGATTCTCGTCTTGAATTTTCTGATAGAGAAAATCCCAATTCTTGGCTCTCTCCAACTCGGCACTCTGGGGAGCTTCAGCCTGAACTACGGAATTAAAATCCAATATTCCATCCTTTCCTTTAAAAGGAGCGGTGATCGACTCCCATTTGTTCTTCTCCACACCGGGCGTGAGTGTGTAAAGGACAATGAAGAAGATCATCATAAGCGTAATAAAGTCGGCATAGGTCATTAACCAGTTGCCAGATCCGCTATCAGATTTTGCCATGGTTCATCCTGGTATTTTCTCCACTTTTCATACAGTTTTTCCTCACGTTGCTTATCAAATTTCTCCTTGTCGTAATAAGCCAGGTATTCAGCCCGTTCATCCGGCAAAAGATAGTTCAGCATCTTATTCTCCATAATCCGGGGATTTTCTTCCTCGATAATGGAAATAATAGCAGCGATGTACATTTTCTTCCGGGTCAGTTGTTTCTCACTCAGATGATCCAGTTTTCCGGACAGGGGAATAAAAATCATATTTGCAAGGATGGTTCCGTACAAAGTTGTCAGCAGGGCGATAGCCAGTCCGATACCCAAAGATTCCGGGTCTTCAATGTTCTGAAGCATCAAAATCAACCCGATCACCGTACCGATCATCCCGAATGCCGGTGAGTATGAGGCCATGGAAGAAAGGATTCCCACACTTTTTTCCCGGGTACGTTCCGCACTTGCAAGCTGATCATTCAGGATGCTGATGAGAGTCTCTTTTTTAAATCCATCCAGAATGTACAAAAAGCCGTTTTTTAAGAAGGGGTCGGATATATTTTGAATATCATCTTCGAGGGCAAGCATCCCGTTCCGGCGTGCTTTTCTGGCAAACATATTCATCAGCTCAATATCCGTTCTCAGATCTACATCACTGCTCTTGAGATTTTCTGAAAGACTATTAAATGCTCCGATGAGATCCTTAAAACTAAAGTTCACCACTGTGACGCTTAAAACGCCACCTGTAACAATTAAAAATGAAGATAAGCTTAGGAATAAACCCAAATCTCCCTGAAAAACAATTGATCCGATGACCAGTAAAAACGCACTTGTCATCCCATAGACTGTTGATTTATCCACTGTAGACTACCGCTTTAGATTAATAATGGCCTTTCTTCTTTGATACTTATCGGACTAAAGGCCGAACGGCTTAAGTCTATTTTCAATTTTTTTACGGG
>JBBDNC010000068.1:0-3643 GCA_040877875.1 Balneolaceae bacterium
CGGTGAGTTTGAACATCGGAGTATCCGTCTCATGATAAGCCAGGATAATCGTTCCTTTCCGCAATGCGAGGGATTTCAATTCCTCTCTGACTTCCATACTTCGTTTCGGATCGAAATCATATTTAGCTGCGAATTTCCTGTTGATTTCACTTTTGGTTCCGATTACATCCCCCGCCATCAAATAGTTATCGGATCCGTTTTCATAGAAAAGTGCCTGGGAATATTCCGTGTGTCCGCCGATTTTTTTTACCCGGATATCAGGGTAGGGCTGGTCTTCATCCTCCAGATAGTGCAGATCGGCTTTCGCTTCAAGGAAATGAAGAAAATCAAGCTTGATTTCATCGTCCGTCACACCGTCCATGCCGATCAACTTCTCCCACTCCTTGCGTGATACCCAGAGTTTTGCGTCGGGAAACGTCAGTTCCCAGTATCCGCTGGGCCTGCCCGCAAGTCCACCGAGGTGGTCATAATGGAGATGGCTTGCAAAAATATCGGTAATATCCAGTTCGCTCAGGTTGTGGCCGGCAAGATTCTGTTTGATGATTTCGGTTGAGGTATCCTCGCCGAAATCTCCCAGTCCCGCATCGAAAAGGATGTTACGGTTGTTCGTTTGAATCAGAAAAGGATTGATGGAGAGTTTGAGAGCTCCCTTTTCGGGCGGATCCTCCCGGCCGATGCTGACAAATTTTTTATCCAGCCCGACTGAAAAAGTGCCTTCATAGAGGGGGGTAACATTTATGGACGGCATTCTTAATTTCCTTTCCGTTTCCCTTTCCGGTTTTTGGCTTCGTATTTTTCATACGCATCAATAATATCCCGCACCAGTTTATGCCGGACTACATCCCGCTGGTCCAGGTAGACGAAGGAGATCCCCTCAATGTTATCGAGGATTTGTTGAATAGAGATCAGGCCGGAGTGTTGTTTTCTCGGGAGATCCGATTGGGTGATGTCACCCGTAATAATGGCCCTGCTGTTAAAGCCGATTCTTGTGAGGAACATCTTCATCTGGGTATTGGTAGCGTTTTGGGCTTCATCCAGGATGACGAAAGCATTGTTCAGCGTTCTTCCCCGCATATAGGCGAGAGGTGCGATCTCGATAATGTTTTTGGCCAGTTGAAATTCAAGTTTGTCATATTCGATCATTTCTTCAAGCGCATCATATAAGGGCCGGAGATAGGGATCGATTTTTTCCTTCAGGTCTCCCGGCAAAAACCCCAGGTTTTCTCCTGCTTCTACCGCGGGACGGGCGAGGATGATCTTTTTGACCTTCCTTTGTTTTAAAGCCTGAACGGCCAGAGCTACCGAAGTAAACGTTTTACCGGTCCCTGCCGGGCCGATTGAAAAAACAATGTCATTATACTCTACCGCCTGAACGATTCTGCGCTGGCCGGGAGTTTTGGCTGTAATGGTTTCGCCCGTATGGGTATGAAGGATGATATCCCCGCTTTCCTGTTTAAACGGTTTGTCTTCCTTGGCAGCCTCTTCCACCCGTTCCTCAAGGGCCAGGAGCGTCTCGACGTCATCTCCCGTCACCTGCCTGTTTTTGCGGGCAATGGTCAACAATTCCTGAACGATATCTGTCAACATGCCAACTTCCCCTTCAGGACCGAGAACTTTAATTTTATTCCCTCTCACAGTAATCTTGGTGGATGGAAAGGCCTGGTCCAGCCGGGAAAGGTGTTGATCCTGAAAACCGAGGATCAGAGTCGGATCCACATCTTTAATGTAGATGACTTCTTCTGCGATTTTGCTTGCTGTATCGATAGTAAAGCTTTTAGGAAATTAAAATTGATAATTTAACCCGCCGCCTGGCGGAAAAAAAGTAAGATCGAAGAATATAAATTGCCGGCTGCAGAAAAGAAGTTCAACCGGGCGATTGCGGTAGAGAATGGATGGCCGCGTCATAGATTGACGGATCCATTTTCCGAGACTACCCGGATGATAAATTTCTAACCTCATTAAACGAGATCTGTTCGTCCGAGGTTTGCTTCGTCCCGCAATTCGCCGATTCGTTCCGAAATGTCTTCGGCCTTGAATATACTGCTTCCGGCCACCAATACATCCACACCGGCGCGAACAAGTTTTTGAATATTATTTCGTCTGACTCCCCCGTCTATTTCAATCAGAAATTCCAGCCCCCGTTCACTTCGCAGTTGCAGGAGCTGTTGAATTTTGTTATAACTTGACTCAATGAATTTTTGTCCGCCGAATCCCGGATTGACCGTCATGATCAACACCAGATCCGATTCACTCAATACCGGTTCGATGTGGGAAACAGGGGTTCCCGGATTGATTACAACTCCTGTCATACAGCCATGGTTCCGGATGATTTGGAGGGTTCCGTGCAAATGAGGGCAGGTTTCGTAATGCACGGAAATAAGATCCGCTCCTGCCTCGGCAAAAGATTCGATATACAAATCCGGTTTTTCAATCATCAGGTGTACGTCCAGGTAGGCTTCCGGGGCAGCTTTGCGAACAGCACGGACCACACCGGGGCCAAAACTGATATTCGGCACGAAATGTCCGTCCATAATATCACAATGAATCCAGCTTATATCACTTTTCAGGCATTCTTCAATGTCTGAACCGAGCCGGGTATAATCCGCAGCTAAAATAGACGGTGCAAGTATCGGAAGTTGAAATTCCATTATGGATTCTCCTGTTGAGGGTTTGGATCCGGCAGATTTTCATCCGTCGTATCCGTTGCTGTGGTGTCAGACATGACCGGCCCGGTTTCTACTTCCTCTTTAAGATCAAATCGTTCGGAGACAATCAGGGTCAGGGTGTCGCTTTCCCTTATTTCCGGACCTTCCGGCTCCCGTGCGATGATCGTATTCGGCGGAAAATCCCGGGTCGGCTGAAATCGGATTTCAACACGTAAGCCTTCTTCAAGGATTTTTTGCTGGGCTTCGGGCAGGCTGAGGCCGACAACTTCAGGGACCCGGATCATTCGGCCTGCGAGTCCGTCGCTCACTGTCAGGTCAATGGTCGTTTCGACATCCACCGTATCTCCTGCCGGAATGGATTGTCGTATAACCGCCCTGAAACGGCCCGAGTCATAGCTGATGGTGCCTATATTCAAACCGTAGTTCTCAAGTTGAATCCGTGCATTTCGAAGAGACATGTTGACGACGTCCGGCACGACTACGGTCGGCCGCTCGGCGGTGTTGACCGTCAGGTAAACTTTTCGGTCGGGTTTCACGATCTGCCGGGCTGGAGGTGCCTGGTCGATGATATAATCAGCCGGGTAGGCACTGTGAGCGCGCCGGTCAAGAATCTCGTGCCGCAACCCGTATTGATCGAGGATCGATACGGCTTCCTCCAATGACACTTTTGTGACATCCGGTAGGGTTACCCCTTCATTGTATTGGGTATAGGCCGGCATCAACCAGAAATCGATCAGGATGAGGAACAGGATTCCCGCAGTAATGATACCCGAAACCCATGCGTAAAATTTTTTACTTGTCAATATTTTTTTAATCCGGTCCATAAAATGAAAATACGGTTTTCAAACGTGAAACGTAAGATGGCAGAACAGAACTACTTTGCTTTTGAATTCAGGGGCATCATCGGATCCACGAACACACCTTGGGGCTTGTTCTATGAACATACCCCGGGACTAGTTCCGCGAACACACCCCGGG
>JBBDNC010000068.1:3743-5144 GCA_040877875.1 Balneolaceae bacterium
GTTCCGCGAACACACCCCGGGTATAACCAAGCCGGCTGACGCCTACTTGGCTATTCCATCCCCTCTCGAGAGGGGATGGAATGGACCTGATCAATGACCCGAAAACTCCCCTCTCGAGAGGGGACGGCCTTCCGCTTGCGGAAGGCCCGGGGTGTGTTTGTGGATACAGTAACTTCTCTTCATTCAGAGGTGAAGTACTTTTCACTCCTGCCTTCTTAAAAGCGAACCACAAGGTGAAAAAAATGCAACGGATTTTCACCGGTTGACACTTCCAGGTTGTGATTTCTTAAGTTGACGGTAAAAAATGCATCCAATGCGGAAACAAAATGATTCAATATCAAGAGAGACAACCAAGTATTCGAACGTCTGAAATCGTCGTTAAATTGTTTCGACTGCTTCGCACCGGTGTGGAAGTAGGGACTGGCATACTGCCCGTTTCGATCAATTTTAAAGGGGTCCGTACCCTGTAAGGTGTGAAATTCATAATAATCCCTCCATCCCCCGGAGTACTGATAGTATTTACTGATCAGTTCATAATATTGTTGGGAACCGTATCTGTCGAGCCGGTGTGAAAAATTTCCGGCGGAGAGGTTATCCGGAGTGATATATGGAGTTTCCCTCTCAACACGGTTCAATAATTCCCGATTTACCCGGTTCCAGTCACTCGCAATATTAAAGGATGGCGTGACTCCTTCCATGCTTTCCCGAAGAGGGCCGAGATGCGGGTTGCTCAGGTCATTTTTGTCGTGATATCTGATGATCCAGTTTGCATACTGAACGACACTCCAGTTCTCATCGGCATATTTACGGTAATCCCTTTCCCCGGCACGTCCCTTGTTGAGGTAATCAAAATGAGTATAAAGCGCAGCCGATTCTACGGTGAAGTAGAGTGCCGCCCGCAGCCAATTACCTTGTATCGCCTGGGCTGAGCCCGGCAGAATCGCCGAACTCAGCCATGCCGCTCCCGGTTTTTGGCGTATCCATTCCCCCGGTCCGCCAGGTGAAGAATCTGAAAAGCGAAACATCACGGGAGTAATCAAATCGGATGGGCCGGGCTTTGAAGATTGTTGAAAGCTGTTTATTGATAAGAGGGTATCAGCAGAGATACCGGCAGGATTATTTTTCACGGTGGACAAGTCTGCCGGATGGGCAGCCGTGAAATCAGGATTGAAAAGAGCCCCGGGGGGATCTTGCCCGATTTGTGGTTTGGAGTATGAATGGGGGAGTTCCACCCCGTTCACTGCCTGTGCAGTCAAATGCAATGGCAAGATGAGTTCAACCGCCAGGAAAAAGATCATTCGAACAATCATCATGACAAGAGTTTACACATATCATAATAGAAAATCTTCTGATTTATAGAGGGCTTTGCACAACCGGTCTTTTGCCCAATGCCTGCGTTAT
>JBBDNC010000069.1:0-27565 GCA_040877875.1 Balneolaceae bacterium
CCAAAATGAAATTTACTGTAGAAACCGAATTTTTTCACAGCCTCTCGAGAGGGGATGACCTTCCGCTTGCGGAAGGGCCGGGGTGTGTTCCTCAAACCAGGGCACATCGGACCTGAATTCTGCAAAGTCTCATTTTAATTTAACCCGGAATTTTCTTACAGTCTCCGTACGAGAATCGAATGGAGTTTTATTTAATACCTGAAAAAAGATGACTACAAAAATATTGGCGGAAAGGGAAAATCGGGATCAGGTTGAACTGGGAACCGATTTGGCACCGAAGTTCAATGAGGAGGGTCTGATTCCCTGTATTACCGTAAACGCGGTAGACGGCGAGGTTCTCATGCTTGCCTGGATGAACCGGGAAGCACTTTTGCAAACCCTTGACTCGGGAAAAGCTACGTACTTCAGCCGCAGCCGGAATGAAATTTGGGTGAAGGGTGAAACCTCCGGGCGCATACAACATGTGGAACAGGTATTGGTGGATTGTGACCAGGATACCCTTCAGCTCCGGGTAAAGCCGGAAGAGGCGGGAAGCTGCCACAGGGGATACCGAACCTGCTTTTATCGTGCGATTTCTGATCATACAACGGGAAAACTCGAGTTCCTTGAAGAGGAGCCGCTGTTCGATCCGGAGCAAGTATATAAAAAAGATAAAGACTGAGGGAACCCCATGAGAATCCGAAATCTGACCCTGTTTACCGCTCTGTTTCTTTTAGTTTCCGGATGCCTGACAGGAGAGAATCTCCAGGAGTCACCTTCTTCTTCTGACGCCGATTGGCTTGAATATCAGGGCGGGACGGACCGAAACCAATACTCCGCTCTTTCACAAATTACCCCCTCAAACGTCGATCAGCTTGAGGTGGCCTGGGAGTATCAAACCGGGATTGAGGGGGAGATGCAGACGAATCCCCTGATTGTCGACGGGATTCTATACGGCATGACAGCCAATTTGCAGCCATTTGCCCTGGATGCGGCTACCGGCAAAGAGATCTGGCGGAGAGAAGGAAAAGAAGTGGGCAATTTAAGCAACAGCCGGGGCCTCGTTTATTGGGAGAAGGAAGGAGATCAGAGAATCCTTTTTACCCATGAGGAATGGCTGTACGCTGCTGACGCAGTTACGGGTGAACTCGTATCCTCTTTTGGGGAAGGGGGGCGGACGAGCCTGAAAGCCGGTTTGGGAGCAACGGCAGAGGATAAGTTTGTAGTGTCCACTTCACCGGGTACCGTCTATGAGGATCTGATTATTATGCCTCTGCGGGTGTCGGAGGGGTATGATGCAGCTTTGGGCCATATACAAGCCTTTAATATCCAAACCGGCGAGTTGGAATGGGTGTTCCATACGATTCCCCATCCCGGTGAGTACGGTTATGACACGTGGCCTGAGAATGCTTATAAAAACCAGGGAGGTGTCGGCGCAGCAAATAACTGGGTCGGGATGTCGGTCGACCGCGCCCGCGCCATCGTCTATGTCCCAACCGGTTCAGCCGCTTTTGATTTTTATGGTGCAAACCGGCCGGGGAAGAATCTGTTTGCCAATACCCTGCTGGCTCTCGATGCCCGGACTGGCGAGCGGATCTGGCATTTTCAGGCTGTACATCATGATATTCTGGACCGGGATTTTTCAGCTCCCCCCAATCTGGTCACAATCACCCGCAACGGGGAAAAAACGGATGCTGTGGCACAGGTAACCAAGCAGGGATATACCTTTGTTTTGGATCGTGAAACGGGGGAGCCCCTGTTTCACGTTGAAGAAAAACCGGTTCCGGATTCGGATATTCCAGGTGAACAGGCCTGGCCTGTTCAGCCGGTTCCGGTAAAACCTGAACCCTATGCTCGGCAAACCCTGACTGAGGAAGATATCAACCCTTATGCAGAAAACCGGGATGAGCTGATTGAAATCTTCCGCAATAGCCGGTTTGAAGGACCCTTTACCCCGCTCAGTGAACAGGGAACCATTATTTATCCCGGGCTGGATGGAGGAGCCGAGTGGGGAGGAGCAGCCGTGGATCCCGATGGAATCATGTATGTGAACAGTAATGAAATGGCCTGGCATATCAGTCTGGGACCTTCCGTCTCGGAAGAAGAACTTGCCGGGCTGACCCTGGGAGAGAGAGTCTATACGCTGAATTGTTCCGCCTGTCACGGAGCTGATTTGCAAGGGAACCCGGCCAGCGGGTTCCCTTCGTTGGGCAGGATTGCTGAACGGCTGGCAGAGGATGAAGTGATCCGGGTGATTTCGAACGGTCAGGGGATGATGCCGGCTTTTAATCAGATTTCGGACGAGGAATTGGAAGCCCTGGTGGACTACCTGTTTGATAAAGAGGGGAAGGGATTGGATCCCTCATCCGTCGAAGCCGACTCTTCTGATCGCCAGGCATCCCTGCCGGACGGAAGGTATAGTATTTCAGGATATACCAAATTTCTGGACAGCAACGGGTATCCGGCAATTCGTCCGCCCTGGGGAACCCTGAATGCCATTGATCTGAATACGGGCGAGTTTGTGTGGAAAATAACGTACGGGGAGTATCCGGAACTGACGGAAAAAGGAATCCCGCAAACCGGTTCTGAAAGTTATGGAGGGCCTGTGGTCACTGCCAGTGGCCTCTTGTTTATTGCAGGGACAAAGGATGGCAAGTTTCGGGCTTATGACAGAAAAGACGGAACATTGCTCTGGGAGACCCAACTGCCGGCAGCCGCTTTTGCCACCCCCGCTACCTATCAGGTTGACGGGAAACAATACGTGGTGATTGCATGCGGCGGGACAAAACTGGGGGCCGGGGGAGGAGACAGCTATATTGCATTTTCTCTGCCTGATTAGTGGTATCCCGGACCAGGCGTCCGACAGACTCCTGGATTTTTCACGATCCAGGCAAGATCTTTTCCGGATCTGTCCGGTTGACGTCCGCCGAATATGAAACACTACCCGTTCCTGTTTGACTACATCCAAGGGTTTTGTGAGGGTTGTGCAAGGGATTCGATTCCTCATAAACGATCACCTGTTTTTATGGAAATAAATTCCAATGACAGAGGTAGCGAACGGATGAATGTTTTATCCGTAAGTCTTAAATTTGGCTTTGTACTTTTAAACCCAAAACCCCGATCCCATAGAAAACTTTATCAAACATAACTACCCTGAAGCAGAAGAAGGAAAAATTCTGACCAAGCGTTTAATCAATAAACTCGAAGGAGAACATCAATTCGACCTCTCCAAAACTATTTTGGGTACATCTGTATGCAGTGATGAAATCATCCGCTCAACAACTAATTTCAGAGATTATGCAAGTGTTGAGAATCCTTTTCAGCTCGGGGGACTCGCCGGATTTCCATTTTCTGGGTTAACGGGTTTAAAAGCTTTTGCAGCACATATCCCCGACAGCGGATCGGCTATTATTCTTTACGGGCCCCATATCGGTATTTCCAAAAACGGGGAGATCGGGGTTATGCAGCGACATGGCCAGATTCTTGAAACAACCTGTTGCGGTGCGCTTCAGGCATCTTTGTCCGCCCTTCAGAAAAAAAGTGAACCGGCGGACCCCGAACTGGATTATCAACTCTGGAGAATTGAAGAAGAACTCGGAAAAAAAAGCAATGATATTTTGGCACATGAACAACCTCTTGTTCAAACTACGGAGGTAATGTTCGATGTTATACATTCTCAAATTGAGACGCTGATTCATGCAGCGGGGGAACCTTTGAAAGGCAAGAAAATTGCGCTGATTGGAGGGATTATTATCAATACGGATTTCGATCTGCCTGACTGGTTTGAGCTTCGACGGTTTGAAGTAAGGGAGTAAACCTTGGGTGTGAGTTTTGACAGACGGGTCGGCCTGTTTGTATTACACACGAAAGTGTGTATATTAATACACATTAATATCATCCCTTAACACGACGAATAAAATATTTTGCCTGAGAAAAGCATTACCACCACCTTGTTATGGGATCGATTGGGAATCGGTGTTTCCGGTATATGTGCAATTCACTGCCTTTTGTTCCCCATTATCATTTCGATCCTACCGTTATGGCCTCTTGCGACGACCCTACATGACTGGACCCATCCTGTATTTATCGTATTACTGCTTCCGACAATCTATTTTGCCGCCCGCCGAAGTCATTACAGCAAAAAAATTACCCTGCCATTATTTTTAGGGTTCGTGCTAGTCATATTTGGATGGCTGCTGGGGCATTTCTGGTACGGAGCCGGTGTGGAAACGACGTTGACACTTTTAGGCAGTGCAATCCTGATTGTGGGTCACTGGTTGAATTTTCGTCATCACCGCGTTTGTAAAAACAAGAACCATCAGCATCATCCGTTGAGCGGGGATACGGAAACTTCGGATTAGGACATTGTGAGTGATCGATTCGGTCCCATGGATTTGACAGGACCTGCTGTTCATTGCATACGAGATCGGGGAGGCATTCGGACTCTTACCCGTGAAAAGAATTTACACAGAGTGAAACGAAGTTACATTGGATGAAACGAAGTTACATTGGATGAAACGAAGTTGCGAAGTTAGATGAACCGTAAGGAGGCGAAATTATGAAAAGACTGAATTTCACACTCGATAACGATACAGTGGCTCTTTTGAATAAACTGGCTGAAAAGTTTTATGCTGGGAATAAATCCCAGACCGTTCGTGCGGCCCTGGAGAGTCTGGCAACTCATGCTGGACATGACGGCTGGGTAATTTCGGGTTACACCGCCCTTCGGACGGACCAGGAAGCAAATTGCCATTCCTGCGGCAAGGAACATGACAAGGGAGACCTCCTCTACAAACCGGTATTTGAGCGCGGAAGCAGTGCCTCTGCACTCCGGTCCATCCCTGAAGAGGATTGGCTGGAATGTTCGAATTGTGTGGAAATCCATGGCTGATCATGAACGACCATCAGTCCCCTGTTTTAGGCTCCGGGTTTTTTCCAATTGGTGAACACACCCCTTACTAAACTCAATCTGTCCGCCGGTTCCCTGCCAAACCGGCAAACACACCCCTTGCTTGTCCGGTGCCACCTAACGGTGGTTCCGAACTACGCTTTCCCCTCTCGAGAGGGGACGGAATGGACCTGATCAGGCCTCCAAGTCTCCCCTCTCGAGAGGGGACGGCCTTTTCCGCCGGCTGGCGGAGGAGGCCAGGGGTGTGTTCGCCGAACCCACTCCTTACCGCCTATACCAGTCCTGTCTACACCGGTGGCAAATCGGTACTTCACGTCCTGCCCTACCGGCCCGGAGTCTCCGCCTTAAAAGCGATGGCGACCCCCTTTTCGAATGCATGAATTGCGGCTTCAATCGTATCCGGGGAGGCCCCCCTCGATACCCATTCCTGACCGTCTTTGCCCAATGTAAGGGTCACCACGACCAGTGAATCGGTGTCCGGACTGAGAATTTCAACTTCGTGGTCTTTGATTTCCAGAGGAACCAGGTGATCGGATTTTCCTTTGATAGCGTGTAAGATGGCATCGACCGGCCCGACACCTTTGTGTCGTGAAGTGGTGTTTTGTCCCTGGACACTGAGTTTTACTTCGGCTTGGACCAGCCCTTCTTTCTGCATGGTCACCTTATAGTCAATGACTTCAACCGGGTAATCCAGGTCCGCCTGTTCATGGATAACCATGGACTGCAGAAACTCGATTTCAGTTTTGTTAAGGGTCTTTCCACGTTTATGAATGTGATCGATATACCGGTCGTATAATTTCTTGTGATTTTCATCCAGTTTAAAATTCGCCAGGACGGTTTCTCTCGATTTACCCCAGGCTTTTTTCTGCATATCAATAAAACCCGATTGGATATAGCTTTGGACATCCTCCAGATCCGGTTGCAGAACGGGGGGGGTCAATGCATGTTTGGCTACGACTCTTGTGTCCTTTAACCCGGAACCGGTAAGTACAAACAGGCATTTTTTCCCCCTGTAAGTTTCCCGGTTGTTTTTAAAAGCTGCCAATGGAAGGGCAGAAGCAGGTTCGGTGAAGGAGCCCTCTTCCACTGCCATTTCACGAAGGGAATCCAGGATTTCATTTTCCGTGACCGTATAGGCTTTTCCGCCGGTATCTTCAATACCGTTCAGTACTTTATAGAAGTCGATCGGGTTGGATGTCGCCACCGACGTTGCCATGGAATAAACTTGGTCTTTCACCACTTTTTCCTTCTTAAAGATCCCCTCCACCACAGGTGAACTCTCTTCCGGCTGGACGGCAATGAGCTGCGGAATTTGTTCAATGACGCCGGCGTTTCTCATTTCTTTCATCCCCTTGTAAATTGCGCCGAAATTCGTGCCGCACCCCACCGGTATAAAAACAACATCCAGATCCGTTCCACCCTGTTCAATCAATTCATAAGAGAACGATTTTTGTCCCTCTTCACGGAATACATAATCCCCCGCCAGGTAATAGTTACCGGTGGCTGCAAATTTTCGGCAGAGGGCTTCACAATGGGCGAAATCACTTTTTATTCGCAGAATATTTGCATTGTAGATTGTCGCCTGGGCCAGTCTGGCTTCCGAAGTTTTTTCCGGTACGAAGACATAGCAGGGGATTTTAAAATAACAGGCATAAGCGGCTACGGAGGCAGCCATATTGCCGGTCGAAGCCAGGCAAATGGCTTGAGCTCCCAACTCAAGGGCTTTTTGGACTTCAATATAGCTTCCCCGGTCTTTGAAACATCCGGTCGGATGTTCAAACTCCAGTTTTGCAAAGAGTTCGGCCTCATACCGGCCGGAAAGGCGCTGCAATTTTTTTAGCGCAGAGGGAGCATTTTTTAGCGGGTCGGGGACGATCGAATTCAACGGATACTGGATCTCCCTTCGATTCTCCTCATACCGGATTTCCAAAACACCTCCGCAGGCCGTACAATAGGTGGAGGTTTCCCTTTCGTCATTTTCGGCCCCACACATAATACAGCACAGGGTGTATCCCGAGTGAATAGAAGCCATGGCTGGGTTCTCCGTCAGTCGTTTCCGGTTAAAAATTTCAGGGTTTTCATAGACACCTCATAAAGTTAAAGGGATGTAAATACCGAATCGTATGAACCTCAGGCTGCCGGATTTGCCGGTTCATTGATACATAAAGACAGACTGCAGCAAACCAGGCAGCTATTAATTATCCAGAGGCACCAGGATGATATCCTCGAAATCCAGGTCCAGCTCATCGAATACCGGCCCGGCGAGTTCTTCAATTTCATTTTCTTCGAATTCCCCCAATCCTTCCAGCTCTATATAGAGTGTCTGGTTCATCTCATCCAGATAATAGCGGTAGTCAGTGGATTCAAATACATCTGCAAGGATCTTGACAAGAAATTCCACATCTTCCTGCCAGGCTTCAAATTCCGATTCGTTTGTCTCTGTCATCTTTTGTATGCTGAAATTTGCGGATCCGTGAGGATGGAGTTCAGTTTTTTTTGATTATAAGAAGGCTTTGCAAAACTTGGGATTTGGTTCAAGATTAAGGCCTGTCCGCCAGCCGGCGGATTAAAACCGCAGCATATTAGCTATATGTGAGGATTTTAAAATTTCGATAACGCAAAGATTGGGCAAAAGACCGGGTTTTGCAAAGCCTTCTATAAAATATTGAAACATAGCCGATGAACAAATGGATTAAAAAACTTGCCGGTTTGGCTGAAAAACCGGAGCGAACAGTGCTCGGATTAATGAGCGGGACGTCGATGGACGGGATGGACGCTGCGCTTTGTACGATACGAAATTCTGGAATGGATACGGACTTTGAACTCAGAAAATTCGAATCTGTGCCCGTTGAGCTATCTCTTCGCAGCCAATTTCAGGAACTTGCCTGGAATCCGGAGAGTCGTGTCGGGAAAGTGCTCAAATTTGAAGCGGATCTTGCTAAGCATTGGATACAAAATATAGACAAGTGTCTGGACATCTGGGGGATCAAGCCGGGGGAAGTGGACCTGATTGCGAGTCACGGTCAAACTTTGCTGCACCAGCCGGATTCAGAAACAGGCTTGCATACGACTCTTCAGATTGTAGACGGCGACCATCTCGCAGCCGGTACCGGTATCCTGACTGTCAGTGATTTCCGGCAGAAGCACATTGCGGCAGGATTTGAGGGAGCTCCGCTTGCCCCGTTGGGAGAGGTTCTTTTGTTTACGGATAACCGGGAGTATCGGGTCTTGTTGAACCTCGGTGGAATTGCCAATTTTACGATTTTGCCGGCTCATGACGAAAATGTGGAAATCCCCTTTGCTACGGATTGCGGTCCGGCGAATACCCTGATGGACGAGGCCGTCAAACGCTTGCTTCCAGGCCAGACGTTCGATCCGGAGGGATCGATTGCAAGACGGGGAAAGGTCAATGAAAAGCTCCTGGAACAGTTTCTGTCTCACAAGTTTTTTGACCGGAATTTCCCAAAATCAACCGGCCAGGAAGAGTTCAACTGGAGTTGGGTGGAAGAGATGATCCGGCCGGTTCTGTCCGAATTGAAAACACCGGATTTGCTGGCCACCCTGGCCGAGCTGACAGCCGTTACGGTTGCCCGTGCCATTCGGGAGAACATGGGCGAAGGTCAGGATTTTGTCGTTTATGTGAGCGGCGGGGGCTGGAACAACCGAACCCTGATCGAGCGGCTCCGATTCCAACTTCCGGAGACGAAGTTCAGGTCGAGCTCCGAACTTGGTATCGATCCGGAAGCAAAGGAAGCCGTATTGTTTGCGGTGTTTGCCAATGAATTGGTGGCAGGGAATGGGTGGATCACGGGCAACGGTGAACGGTTGACAATAGGAAAGATCAGCTTGCCGTAAACCGGGAACAACTTATATAGGAATCATTTGATCGATGGAATTTCCCTTCCTGTTTGTCAGCCCTTGAAACACGGACGATTACCGAATGCAAGGGTTATAAAAAGGAGCAGAGAACGGGGAACAGGCCCTTCTTTAGCCAGTTGTAAATGACCGGGACGGATAATCTTGCTGCAGCACAAAGAGAGGGCGGCTGCAGATCTTTTTGAATAATATACCGGCTGGGGGAGAGGGGTGAAAAAACCAACCCCGGAACAGATCTTATGCCAGGAAATGATCTGCAAGTTGTTGATAGGATTCGATGAGTCTCCGGCGGAGAGGCTGACTCTTCTCGAAAATCTGTTTTTGTTTTTTTGCATACTCTATACGCCCGGCTTCTGTTTCAATTTTTATAGGTCTGAGCCCATGCAGGCACAGGTCGTAGGGGCTGGCCTGCATGTCGAAGTACCGGGCTTCCAATGCCAGAAGAAATGCCTCTCGAATGATCTCGCTCGAGATCCAGGGATACATTTTAAACGCCCATTTATAAAGATCCATATTGGTATGAATACAGCCGGGCTGCTCATTTTGGTGAA
The DNA here is from genome assembly GCA_040877875.1 of Balneolaceae bacterium. Lineage (GTDB taxonomy): Bacteria > Bacteroidota > Rhodothermia > Balneolales > Balneolaceae > JBBDNC01. The sequence continues at coordinate 9,316 of JBBDNC010000069.1, forward strand.
AGTTTTCGCGGCTGAGCGTGTGTCGGTTCATCGGCCGGGCTTTCGAAGTAAAAAAACGGTATGCGTCGAAATGGGTGCAAAGCAGGGGGCGGGACTCCACAAATTCTGCGATCTCTTTGCCGGACAGGCGCAGGGGAATCTCATCGTGCCGGACGTTTTCAGCACGGTAGACCATCGCCCATTCATGCATCCCCAGACAGCCGAAGGAGGGAGTTCGGGAGACACTTTCTTTTAGGAGTTTCAAAATCCAGCGTAGTGAACTCAATCGATTGCCCGGAAATAGTGTGGGGTCAAGCCTGGCAAAACCGTTTGAAACCGATAATTCACTGAGTTCCGGCCAGGGTTCGCCGGCTGGGTCCAGGGCTGCACCGAAACCGGGTGACCATCGCTGTAAACGGGCAGGACGAAAAGCATAATACTCAAATAAAAAATCAACAACAGGGTCTTTTATCTGCCTGGATCGTTTTTCAAGATACGGATTCAGGATTTCAGCGAGAACCTGACGGTGGTGTTCCTGCATTGAGGTCCATTTACCGGCCGGGAGTACATGTTGAATTGAATCCGGCATATTTGTCTGGGAGATCTTCATTGTTTGAAATAATTCGTCAGTCTTGTACCTGTCTGGTTGTATCCAACAATCGCTATGACTGTCCTTTCCGTCGGCACTGCCTGCATTTGACAAATACTCAGGTTCACAGGATATGTCAAAAGAATATTCGTGTCAACCTTTTAACTCCCTTGCAAATTACGGTTTTCTGTGATCCGACTTTCTGTTATCATCTTGTTCACAGGGATATTTTCCAATCCTGACATTCCTTCTTGACCATGATCCGCTTCATTATTCATCTTCGGTTGCATTATCAGTTATTTATCCTGTCAGGTGGATATTTATTGGGCGGAGTATGGGTCTCCGATCTGGATCTGACAAACTTCTGGCTACAATTTTTGAATGTACACATCCTATTGTACGGGGGAGCCACAGCCTTCAATTCATGGTGGGACAAAGACGAGGGCCCCATTGGAGGATTGAAAAATCCGCCTGAGATGGAACCGTGGATGCGGGAGCTTTCTCTCCTGATACAGTTTGCGGGGCTGATCTGGGCATTTTCTGCCGGCAGAGGCTTTGCGGTGGTTTATGGAGTAAGTATGGTATTTTTTTGGCTTTACTCTACGCCTCTTGCACGCTGGAAAGGGTCTCCGGTGTTAAGCCTGGCTGCCATCGGGGTCAGCACCGGAACAAATTCGGTATTGCTGGGTGCATTTGCCGGAGGAGGAACTCTGACGTTCGAACTTCTGATGGCTGCGGCAGGTTCGGGGCTCATCCTGTTAAGTCTTTATCCCGTTTCACAAATATACCAGATCGAAGAAGACCGGAAGAGAGGAGATGAAACCTTTGCAGCCCGCTTTGGTATTCAGGGGGTTCAGCGGTTTTTTGCCCTTGCATTTATCACTGGAATCGGCCTGATTGCATTCTCATTGTTCGAAGAAATGCGGTATATTTCAATCAGTTTTGCAGGCGTGGGAACGGTTGCCTGGTTGCTTCTTCTTTTTTGGGTTTATCACCTCAAAGCGGAAAAAGAAGAATATGACGAAGTAATGAAAATCAAATTCGTCGCGTCTTTACTATTCGTAATGTTCCTCCTTCTGGTTCTATCGGCTCGGCACTTGAGTCATGGAATAGAATGGACAGACACTTTGTTCTAAAAGTGAGAAGAGTATACAGAGAAAGTAAATTCAAATACGGATTCCGACTATGACGATTACAAAAGAGCTTATTTCCCCTGAAATCATTGAGAGCGCCTACACGTATGAGCAATATGTGGATCTGGTCGAGAAACTTCTAAATGAGGATAAAACCACGGGCGAAAATCACTCGGAGTCCATGCTTCACTATACCCGGATGAATCTGTATAGAATGAAGCGTCACGACAAACATGTAGAGCTTACGGATTCCCTGAAGCGTAAACTTCAGAACCTGGATCGCGACATGGTATGGCTGGTTCTTACGGAAGGCTGGTGCGGTGACGCTGCTCAGAATATCCCTGTCATCAACAAGATGGCAGAGGCAACGCCGAAGATTACCCTGCGTTTGATCTTGCGTGATGAACAACTGGATATTATGGATGATTTTTTAACAGATGGAAAAAGCCGGTCGATCCCCAAGTTGATCTGCCTGGATGCAAATTCATTTGAAGTGATCGGGACATGGGGCCCGCGTCCGGAAACCGCCCAGAAAATGACCCTGGAGATTAAAGGAATGGAAGGGGCTTCCAAAAAAGAAGCTGCCGAACGGTTGCACAAGTGGTATGCCGATAATGAAAGCCGGGAGCTGCAGCAGGAATTTGAGCAACTGCTGGATCACCTCTACGATTGAGTTATGACTACCTATCGGGATGCCTTCTATAAACACGTTGCACAGACCAGCGGCCACCCGATGGGGCTTGAAATCGAACGGGCAGAAGGTTCAACTATTTATACGACAGACGGGAAAAAATATACAGACCTGATCTCCGGTATTGCAGTCAGCAGCCTGGGCCATCGTCACCCGGCCGTCGTCCGGGCGATCAGGGAACAGGTTGACCGGCATCTGCATGTAATGGTGTACGGTGAATTTATCCAGCGCCCGCAAAGTGAGCTTGCCAAACTTCTCTGTGATCAGCTTCCGAATCCCCTGGAAAGGGTCTATTTTGTAAACAGTGGCACAGAAGCCAATGAAGGAGCACTGAAGCTGGCTAAAAAATATACCGGCCGCAGTAAACTTGTCTCGTTTCATAACAGCTATCACGGAGATTCTCATGGCTCATTGAGTGTCACGGGCCGGGAGGTTTACAGAGATCCCTTTCTTCCGCTGTTGCCGGGAGTTCATTTCCTGGATTTTAATCGTCCGGGACAACTTGAGGAGATCGATTCCTCAACGGCTGCAGTGATTGTCGAACCGATACAGGGAGAAGGAGGGATCATTCCGGCAGAGACTGACTGGATCCAGTCAGTAAGAAAAAGATGTAATGATGTAGGGGCACTTTTGATCTTTGACGAAATCCAGACCGGATTTTTCAGAACCGGGGAGCTGTTTGCATTTCAATACTATGAGGTCGTTCCCGATGTTCTCTGCCTGGCCAAAGCCATGGGAGGTGGAATGCCGATGGGCGCATTTGTTTCCTCCGATGCAATTTTCAGGGTCTTTCGTGAGGATCCGCCCCTGAATCATGTTACGACGTTTGGCGGACACCCGGTGAGTTGTGCTGCGGCTTTGGCGAACCTTCAGGTACTTTTGGAAGGGGATTTCGGGAAGAAAGCTCAACGAATCGAACAACTGGCTAAAAACCGGTTAAAAGGCAGCGGTATTTGTGAGGTGCGTGGCAGAGGGGCCATGCTGGGCCTGGAACTGGAAAGTTCTGAACTGACCCGCAGCGTAGTGGAACACTGTTTTGAACAGGGCATTATCCTCGGGTGGACCCTTCATTCGGATACCCTCATACGAATCGCCCCTCCATTGAATATTGAAGAGGAATTGCTCACAGATTGTCTGGATACGATTCTAAAAGGAATCGGCTAAAGCTTTTTTAAAAAGAGGGAATGCATTTCAATTTTCGAATGATAAGTGTTGACAATTATTCGTTGATTTGCTATTAAAGAGCCTTGCCTGCGTTTAGAAATAACACGGGATTTTAACAAACTAACCTGCATTTTCATTTTAAAGAATACGACTATGAAAACATTAAGAACTGTGTTTCTGCTTGCATGCTTCACAATAGGAGTTGCTTTTACCGCCCATGCCCAGACACAACTGGGTGGGGGGTTGATCTATGGAAGTGAAATTGAAAAATTGGGAATTAGAGCAGAGGGGATCCATTCGATCAATGATGATTTTCGGGTGGCAGCCGATATCAGTTATTTTTTCCCGGATAAGGAATCAGGTGGAGGTTTTGATATATCGGCTACCTGGTGGGCGATAAATTTTAACGGTCACTATCTGTTTGTCAATCAGGAATCTCTTCGTGCTTATGCTCTTGCCGGCCTGAACATTGGTATTATAACAGCAAAAGCCAGTTTTATGGGGGAATCCGAATCAGAAAGTGAATCGGAACTTGGCTTGAATCTGGGAGGCGGCATAGAAATTCCTGTAAATACGGTCTCACTTTTCGGAGAGTTAAAAGCTGCCGGCCTGGGTGGCGATGGCGAACAGTTGGTTTTAGGAGCAGGAGTTCGGGTTCGAATTTAGTAGTTAAAGGGGCTGGGGTCCGGGTTCTGATTTAAGTGAATGACGGCTGCGTCTTTCTTGTTATATTTTTTCAAAGTCTCAATGTGTTGAAATCTTAATTAATAATACGATAATTATGGCTTCAGTTAATTCAACGATGTTGGAGTTGGGTACAAAAGCTCCCGATTTTCAACTGAAAGATGTAAGAACAGGTAAACAGGTTTCACTGAGTGACTATAAAGGGAATCAAGCTCTTTTGGTTATGTTTATTTGCAACCACTGCCCCTATGTTAAAAATATCAAGGAAGGCCTGGTCAAATATGCCAGTGACTATCAGCCAAAAGGTGCCGGAATCGTAGCGATCAGCTCGAATGATGTGGAGAATTATCCGGATGACAGCCCTTCGAAAATGAAGGAAGATGCCGAAAAATTCGACTATCCGTTTCCGTATCTTTATGACGAAACTCAGGAAGTTGCACAAGCTTATCATGCAGCTTGTACCCCTGATTTCTATTTGTTTAATGAACGGCACGAGTTGGTTTACCGGGGACAATTTGATGACAGCCGCCCGAAAAACGACAAACCGGTTACGGGCAAGGACTTGAGGGACGCTACGGATAAGGTGTTGAATAATGAACCGGTTCCTGAAGAGCAGACCCCGAGTATTGGTTGCAATATCAAATGGAAAAAAGGCAATGAGCCCGCTTACTTCGGGTAAGTAATTCTGACATGGAGAAAACAAAGATAGCTGATATTCGCCGCTCATACAGAAAGGGTGGATTGGTTGAAGAGGGTCTGCCCGAAAGCCCGGTTAAACTATTCGAACAATGGTTGAGCGAAGCGGTGGCTACCGAAGATGCTGAGCCGAACGTCATGTCTCTGGCCACCGTGGATGAGCACGGCAGGCCGGATGTTCGCCAGGTGCTTCTCAAGGGCGTGGAAGAGGACGCTATCCTGTTTTTTACAAACTACCGGAGCCGGAAAGCACAAAATCTTTCAAATAACCCATACGCTACCTGTTGTTTCTGGTGGCCGGGCCTGGAGCGGCAAGTTCGTCTTGACGGACCTGTGGGAAAAGTAAGCCGGGAGATCAGCGAATCTTATTTCGCCACCCGGCCCCGGGAAAGTCAAATCGGGGCCTGGGCTTCCGATCAGAGCCGGCCTGTTGAAAACCGGCAAGTGTTAGAGGAGGAATTTGAAAAATATCAGGCGAAATTTGAAGGCCGGGAGGTTCCCATGCCGGAATATTGGGGGGGATATCGGTTGAAGATAGAGAATATGGAATTTTGGCAGGGAAGGCCCGGCCGCCTTCATGACCGCATATTATACAGCTTCGCAAGTAAAAACAAGTGGGACAGGGTTCGCCTGGCACCCTGAAGGACCGGGACTCAACGATGTCTAAAAACAAGCTTCAACGATACGAAGAGGTTCGGTTACTGGAGAATGTATTCGAGTATACAGATTTTCAAAACCCCGGGAAGACAACCCCGAAAGGTGAATGGAGGGAAAAAGTTTTCAGGAATCCACGCCCCATTCTCCTGGAACTCGCTTGCGGCAAGGGGGACTATGCCCTGAATCTTGCTAAGAAGTTCCCGGATCAAAACTTTGTAGGAGTCGATATCAAGGGAGCCAGGCTTTGGAAAGGGGCCACTCGCGCCAAAGAGCAAGGGATTGACAACCTCCGGTTTCTGAGAATATTTATCGATCATCTGGATCAGTATTTTGCGGCGGGTGAAGTCGATGAAATTTGGATTACATTTCCGGACCCCTATCCCAAGTCCAAGAGAGAAAAAAAGCGTTTGACGTCTCCCAGGTTCCTGGAACTCTACCGGAAAGTATTGAAGAACGGAGGGGATATTCACCTGAAAACAGACTCGGACTCCCTGTTTCACTATTCTCTTTCTACCGTGAAGGAAGAGAAGGGAGAAATCCTGGATCGTGTCGATGACATTTACCGGGACCGGCCCGGTGACGAATTGCTTTCAATCAAGACGTATTACGAGAAAAAACACCTTGAGGCCGGTAAGACGATCAAATACCTCCGGTTCCGTCTCGCACAGGACTGATGGTGCAAGAAAATGAGCACATGTTTGATCTTCCGTGTACCCCCCATTGATTTTAATTTGTTTTTTGATACCTTACAGAAGGTACTTAACACTGTTAACCTACGGTACATTGATTTCCATGTCGTTGCGCAGCCAAATACTTAAAGTGAGCCGGTCGATCCTGATGGAAGATGGATTCAGCAGCTTGTCCATGCGGAAAATCGCCCGGGAAATCGATGTATCTGCAACAAGTATTTATCTGCATTTCAAAAATAAGGATCACCTTTTACTGACGCTGATTGAGGAGAGCGTGGAAGAATTGAACCGGAAGATCCTTCATTTGGCTGAGTCGGATGCGGGCCCGCTTGAAAAAATTTCAAAAATCGCAAGGGGATATGTGGATTTCGGGTTGACTCAACCGCAAATTTATGAAGTGATTTTCATGCTTCGTCCGGAGGAAATGCCTCGCTATCCGAAGGAAAAGTTCCGAAAAGCCCGCAGGGGGTATGAAGTACTGGCGAATGTGATTCGGCAGGGAGTCAAGACAGAAGAAATTGTTGAAGAAGACCCGTTGATGTCCGCATATACGATTTGGGCACAACTGCACGGGGTCATTTCGGTGATTATAAACCGTCGGCTGGATACACGGATAGCTGAAGGTGAATTTATTGACCATGCCATTGAGCATATTGTAGAGGGATTTCTGGTCAGCAAGTCCCCTGCACATTTAACCCGATAAGAATAAAGGAGCATGATGATGGAAATTATACATGAATCGTTTGGTTTTTTCTCGTCCATGCCTCCGTGGACTGCCTGGACGAGTGTTCTGTTGGTCTTTTTAATCCTGGGTTTTGTCGGAACTCCGCTCTGGATCTGGACGATCTTTGCAGCCGTGGTTCTCTGGGGAGCAGGATCCCCGGCCTGGCTGGGAATCACATTTATCGTCCTTGCTCTGATTTTAAACCTGAAGCCGGTGCGTCGGACTCTTTTCTCCCTTCCCCTCATGAAGCTGCTGAATGTGTTGAACATTCTGCCGGCTATTTCTGAAACTGAACGAACGGCTATTGAGGCAGGAAATGTCTGGGTGGAGGGGGAACTGTTTTCCGGGAAACCCGACTTTGCAAAAATATTCAACGAACCCTACCCGGATCTGACGGAAAAAGAGCAGGCGTTTATGGACGGCCCGGTTGAAGAACTTTGTTCGAGGGTTCATGACTGGGAGGTTTTTAAAAGAAAAGGATTCGATTCGGAAACATGGGAGCTTCTGCGAAAACATCGATTTTTTGGCCTGATCATTCCCGAAGAATATGGCGGGCACGGTTTCTCTTCTCTTGCACACAGTGCCATTATCTCTAAACTGGCTTCCCGATGCGGCCCGCTTGCCACAACGGTTATGGTTCCCAATTCTTTAGGGCCTGCCGAGTTGCTGATGCACTATGGTACTTCCGACCAAAAGCAGCACTATCTTCGTAATCTGGCTGTGGGCAAGGAGATGCCCTGCTTTGCATTGACGGAAGCCCAGGCCGGATCGGATGCAGGGGCGATGCAGTCGAACGGGGAAGTATTTAAAGGGGAGGATGGGAAATTGTACCTGCGCCTGAATTGGGACAAACGTTATATCACCCTGGCGGCAATCTCGACCGTGATTGGACTGGCGTTCAAATTGTATGATCCCGAAAATCACTTGGGTAAGGGAAAAGAACCTGGAATCACTTGCGCACTCATCCCGAGTGATACGGAAGGAGTGGAACTCGGCAAACGTCACGATCCCCTTGGGATCCCGTTCTATAACTGCCCTACACGAGGAAAGGATGTAATCGTATCGGTCGATTCCATCATCGGAGGCAGGGAGGAAGCCGGTAACGGATGGCGCATGCTTATGGAATCCCTTGCTGTGGGCCGGGGAATCTCCCTTCCGGCCCAGGGCGCCGGAAGCGCCAAGGTTTGTGCGCGTGCGATCGGCGCCTATACGGCGATTCGTCAGCAGTTCGGAATCAATATCGGGAAATTTGAAGGAATTGAAGAACCGATGGCACGGATCGGCGGCTATAATTATCTGATGGAAGCTGCACGGCGATTTACCTGCGGGGCTCTTGACAAGGGGGCCAAACCGGCGATTGTCACAGCCATTGCCAAATACAATTTCACGGAACTGTCGAGAGAGATCATCAATGATTCGATGGATATTGTGGGAGGAGCCGGGATCTCAAGGGGCCCCCGCAACCTATTTGCCCATGGCTATATGGCCACTCCCATTGCCATTACGGTGGAAGGAGCCAATATCCTGACCCGGTCCCTGATGATATTCGGACAGGGGGCGATCCGTTGCCATCCTTACGCCTATCAGGAGATTGATGCGCTGATGCGAAATGACACGGCAGATTTTGACAATGCTTTCTGGAAACATATCGGCCATGTGGTTCGAAACGGGATCAGATCGGTCCTGTTGAGCGTGACACGGGGATGGTTGTCCGGTTCGCCGGTCAGGATAACCGACCCGGCTGCCAAATACTACCGGCGACTTTCATGGGCGTCCGCATCTTTTTCATTTCTGGCTGATGTCGCCCTCGGTTCGTATGGAGGCGCGTTGAAAATGAAAGAAAAGATTGCCGGCCGTTATGCTGACATTCTGAGCTGGATGTTTCTCGCCTCCGCTACCTTGAGAAGGTATGAAGCGGATGGACACAAGGAGGAAGACAGGATTTACTTTGAGTGGGCCATGCAGCATGCATTTTTTCGTATTCAGAACGCGTTCGATGAGATTTACCAGGAGATTCGTGTGCCGGGTCTCAGTTGGCTGTTTCGGGGACCCGTCGGCCTCTGGTCACGTATCAACCGGATTGGGAATTCCCCGTCTGACGAGCTGGGACATCAACTTGCCCGGGCGATGCAAACGACAGGCAGCCAGCGCGACCGGATGAGTGAAGGAATCTACCTCCCGGATTCAAGAGATGAAGCACTCGGCAGATATGAATACGGACTGAAAAGAGTTACCGAAACAGAGCCCATTTATAAAAAGCTGTATAAGGCGACTAAAGCGGGAGATCTGGAAAAAGGCCCGGTTCTTGAGAAACTGGATGAGGCGGTTTCAAAATCCATTATTACTAAAGAAGAAGCTGAACAGGTACGTCAGACTGAAGAGGCGAGACTGGATGTGGTACTGGTAGATGAGTATGACCTGGAAGAATACAAACAGGACCTTCCGGGTCCGCCGGGAGGAAGGGGTCTGCCGCCCGAAGGGGCGAAGTCTCATACCCTCTGAGAAGCAGGCTCTTTAAGAAACCATGCAGCACCATGAGAAAAGAGCCCGGGCGGACAGTCCGGGTTTTTTTTAGTAAATAGTTATCAGCGTGTCATTCGCCTCCGGAAGTGTAACAAGAATCATTACCCGGGTTTCATACAATTTCTACGAACACACCCCTGGCTTTCTCCGCCAGCGAACACACCCCTGACATATCCAAGCCGGCTGACGCCTACTTGGATATGCCGTCCCCTCTCGAGAGGGGAAAGCGAAGTCCGAATCCGCCGTAAGGTGGTTTCGGACAAGCGAGGGGTGTGTTCGTTGTCTGGCAGAAGACCCTGGGGGGTATACACAGACCCATATCAATTCAGGGATGTACATCTACACTGATTCACGGTTCTCCTATTGATCGTAAAGCTTGGCGGCTTTCTCGGCCGACAGGAGAATCCCCTTGATCATAGCAGAACTGAATCCGTAGTGTTCCATTTGGTTGAGTCCGGAAATCGTACATCCACGGGGTGTGGTAACCCGGTCGATTTCAAACTCCGGGTGATTTTCCATGTTCACCAAAAGAGAAGCTGCCCCTTTGGCGGTCTGGGCAGCCATAAACAACGCTTCCGGTGCATGAAAACCAATTTCGGTCCCCCCCTGTGAGGCGGCCCGGATCGCACGCAGGAAAAAAGCAATCCCGCATGCACAAAGCGCAGTGGCTGCGGTCATTTGTTCTTCGAGAATAACGGTCGTTTCACCGACGGTCTCAAAGATCGACTGGGTGACCTCAACCGCTTCTCCGTTTGCCTCATCCGAGCAGATACAGGTCATCGATTCCCGGATCGCAATCGCAGTATTGGGCATGGCACGAACCACGGGGATTTCCTCACCGATCTTTCGGGTGATCTGTTTGATCATCACGCCCGAGACGACTGAAATAACCATGTGCCTCTCCGGATCAAGGTGCGGGGCGATGCCCTCCAACAGTGCATCGAGTTGTTGAGGTTCCACGCTAACCAGGATGATGTCGGATTTTTCGATCGCCTCACGGTTGTTATCGGTAATCTGAAATCCCTGTTTCTTATACTCCTCAAGAAGCTGAAGCCTGCGTCGGGTTAATATGACTTCGTCGAGGGCAAACCGGTTGGATTTAACAAGCCCGCTTGCAATGGCTGTCCCGATATTTCCGGCGCCAAGGATTGCGATACTGGAATAATCTTTCATGTAAATACTGATTTGGTTGTTGTGGAATAAGCCTCCTAAAATTATATAATAATCTTTGTTTTCAATAACATTGATTTTCGACATGAAAGCTTTCGGAAGGGTACTTCATTTTTTCATTTAATATTCCGTATTTTACTTCAATGCGTGTTTTAAAATTTGGCGGTTCATCCGTAGGATCTCCGGAAGCAATCCGGAAAGTCGTAGAAATTATAAAGGACAAACAAAGCCGGGGCTCGGTAACGGTCGTCGTATCTGCTTTTCAGGGGGTTACGGATCTGCTTTCCGAAGCGGCACAGGAAGCCTCTACCGGGTCGGATCAGTACCAGGACGTCATCCGGAATTTGGAGAGCCGTCATGTGGATGCGATGAAGGAGCTGCTGAAGGTTCAGAAGCAAAGTGAAGGCCTGACCCAGTTTAAGCTTGCACTCAATGAACTTGAAGATGTGTTGCAGGGCGTTTCCCTGATCCGGGAAATTACCCGCAGAACACTGGATTTTATCATGGGGTTTGGCGAGCGTTTTTCGGCCATTGTTCTCTCGCAATGTCTGAAGGAAGCCGGGATCAACGCTGAGTTTGTGGATGCAAGAAAGCTGATCAAAACCGACGCAACCTTCGGCCAGGCTCGGGTCCTGACGGCCCCCACCTACGAAAACATCCGGTCGGGCCTTTCAGATGAAAATGTAGTCTATGTTGTGACCGGATTCGTATCGTCCACCCGCGATAATGTATCCACGACCCTGGGGCGCGGAGGATCGGATTATACGGCTTCGCTGATTGGCGCAGCCCTTCAGGTCGATGAAATTGAGCTTTGGACCGATGTGGACGGGTTAATGACCGCAGATCCCCGCAAGGTGAAACGGGCATTTCCGATTCGAGAGGTCTCTTATGAGGAAGCCATGGAGCTCTCTCATTTCGGCGCTAAAGTCATCTATCCTCCAACCATTCAACCTGCATTGCAGGCTGGAATCCCCATTTCTATTAAAAATACGTTTCAGCCGGAAAATGAAGGGACCGTCATACGCAAGGAAATTACTGAATCCGATAGCCTGATCAAGGGAATATCATCAATCGATGAAATCGCCCTGATTACCATTAAAGGCAGCGGGATGATCGGGGTCAGCGGAGTGGCCGCCCGCCTGTTCTCAACCCTGGCAAAGAAGCATATCAACATCATTCTGATTACCCAGGCTTCGTCGGAGCATACGGTAACCCTGGCCGTACTCCCCCGGCATGCTGCCGAGGCCAGGCAGGCGATCGAAGAGGAGTTTCATCTCGAATTGCAGGAACAGTTGATTGATGAAATCCAAGTGGAACAGGATTTATCGGTCATTGCAATCGTCGGGGATAATATGAGGCAGATTCCCGGGATTGCGGGAAGAGTATTCAGTGCGCTGGGGCGTAACGGCGTCAATATCGTAGCGATCGCCCAGGGCTCTTCGGAACGAAATATCTCTTTCGTAGTAAGTAAAAAAGACGAGTCCAAGGCCATGAATGCCCTTCATGATGCCTTTTTCCTTGCCGGAGTGAAAACAATGAACCTGTTCCTGGTTGGAGTCGGGTTAATCGGCAGTACTCTTTTGGATATTTTTCACAACCAGGTGGATTCTCTGTACCGAGATTACCTGATCCGGATCCGGCTCAGGGGAGTGGCCAATTCGAAAAAGATGCTGATTGACGGGGAGAGTATTGAGATCGGGGATTGGAAGAAGGAACTGGAGACCCGGGGCAAAAAGACGGCTCTGACTGACTTTGTAAAGGAGATGAAAAATTTAAACTTCCCGAACTCGGTCTTTATTGACTGTACGGCAAGTGATGAGGTGCCGACCTACTACCCGGAGGTGTTGAAATCGAGTATTTCTGTCGTCACCCCTAATAAGAAGGCAAACTCTTCCTCCCAGGAATATTTTAAGGAACTCCATGATCTTGCTCTCCGGCATAATGTCGCCTTCCGGTATGAAACGAATGTTGGAGCAGGACTCCCCGTAGTTGCTACGATTCATGAGCTGGTTACGACCGGCGACAAGCTCCACCGGGTAGAGGCGGTACTTTCCGGAACGTTAAGTTATATCTTTAACAGCTTTGACGGACAAACTCCGTTTAGTGCCATTGTCAAACAGGCTCGTGAAAAAGGGTTTACGGAACCCGATCCCCGGGAGGACCTCAATGGCCACGATGTGGGGAGAAAACTCCTGATTTTGGCCCGTGAGGCGGGTTTCGAACTGGAGTTCGAGGACCTGGATATTCAGGACCTGGTACCCGAGGGAGCAAAGGGAGCCGGGGATGTTGCGTCATTTTTTAAAAAGCTCGAGCAGTATGACAACGAGTTTGAAAAATTGCGGGCTGACGCTGAATCCAAAGGAAAGAAACTTTGCTATATTGCCCGGTTCGAAAACGGGGCAGGAATCGTAAAACTGGAAGAAATCGGTACGGATCATCCTTTTTACGGGTTGTCGGGAAGTGACAATATCGTTGCCCTCTATACGAGTCATTATCAGGAAAGTCCGATGGTGGTCAAGGGGCCCGGTGCGGGAGCCAACGTCACGGCCGGTGGAATCGTAGCGGACATTCTGCGGGTTGCCAATACGAAAGCCCAGAGTAATGCAGGATGATGTCAGTGTATCAGTGTATAATTAATCCGCCAGCCGATGGATGTCAGTGTGTGAGCAAACCGTGAGGAGTGAAGAATATGACGACGAAACCAACAATATCTGTGAGGGCTTTTGCGCCGGCTACGGTTGCCAATGTGGGCTGCGGGTTTGATGTCCTCGGATTTGCTATCGACGGACCGGGAGACGAGGTCATTGCCGAGCGGCGTGACGAGCCCGGTGTCGAAATCGGCTCGATCGAGGGGGATGATCATAAGCTGCCTTTTGAACCGGCTGAAAATACTGCCGGCCGCGGAGTAATGAGTCTGCTCGAAGCGGTTGACCAGGGGGATTCAATCGGCATACGGCTCCATATCATCAAGAAGATGCCCCTGGGAAGCGGGCTGGGGTCGAGTGCAGCCAGTTCGGTCGCCGCAGTGGTAGCTGTCAACCAGCTTCTGGGCAATCCTTTTACCCGCGAAGAGCTTCTTCCTTTTGCTGTGGAAGGGGAACTGGCAGCAAGCGGATCTCCCCATGCAGATAACGTGTCGGCCTCTCTGCTCGGCGGATTTATTTTGGTACGCAGTAACGATCCGCTGGATGTGATCTCTCTGGAAACCCCGGAAGGCCTTTTCTGTACGATCATTCATCCGAAGATCGAAATTCCGACTAAAAATACGAGATTGATCCTTCGAAAACAGGTGCCGCTTGCCAAAGCCGTTTCCCAGTGGGGAAATGTCGGGGCGCTGGTTGCAGGATTGTATAGAAAGGATTTTGAACTGATCGGCCGCTCACTGAATGATGCCATCGTAGAGCCGACCCGCTCATTTTTGATACCGGGGTTCGAAGAGATGAAGCAGGCATCTCTCGATGCAGGGGCACTCGGCTTCAGTATCTCCGGTGCCGGCCCGTCGGTTTTTGCCCTCAGCAGTTCGAGTGAAACGGCTCACGGGATTGGGCGGGAAACCGGCAGGGTACTCGACCGTCTCGAACTGGATTACGATGTCTATATCTCGGAAGTCAACAGAAAAGGATCTGCAATTATGGATGAAACGAATGAGTAAAAGCTGACGATGGTACGATTTATCAGTACAAACGGAAAATCAGAGGCAGTCTCATTCACAAAGGCCATGCAGCAGGGCCTGGCTCCTGACGGAGGTCTGTATATGCCTGACAGTATTCCCCGGCTTCCTCCCGGGTTCTGGAATACCCTGGAAACATACTCCCTACAACAAATCGCTGTGGAAGTGAGCAAACGATTTATAGGAGATGAACTTTCAGAGGAGTCCCTGCAGACATTGGTGGATCAGGCGATTAACTTCGATGCACCCCTGGTGCATCTCTACGATCAGGTGTGGCTTCTTGAATTGTTTCATGGCCCGACACTGGCCTTCAAGGATTTCGGAGCCCGGTTTATGGCCCAGGCGTTTGCCCGTTTGGATGAAAGCAGAGACCGGGATCTGCTGATCCTGGTGGCGACCTCCGGCGATACGGGAAGTGCCGTGGCGAACGGTTTTTATGGGGTGCCGGGCACCCGGGTCTGCCTCCTCTATCCCTCGGGCAAGGTGAGTCCGCTTCAGGAAAAACAGATGACAACACTCGGAGGCAATGTTACGGCTCTGGAGGTGGACGGAACCTTTGACGACTGCCAAAAACTGGTCAAAACGGCATTCGGGGACATAAAGCTGAGAGAAAAACTCCGTCTCAGTTCCGCCAACTCCATTAACATCGCCCGGCTGCTTCCGCAGTCGTTTTATTACATTTCGGCCTGCAGCTCGATCCGCAAAGAGACAGATACGGATGTTTCACCCGTTTATTCCGTTCCCAGCGGCAATTTTGGAAATCTGACGGCAGGGTTGCTGGCCATGAAAATGGGTCTGCCGTTCGAACGGTTTCTGGCTGCCACCAATCGCAACGACGTCGTTCCGGAATATCTGGAAACGGGTATTTTCGAGCCCAGGCCATCGGTACAGACGATCTCAAATGCGATGGATGTGGGGGATCCAAGTAATTTTGACAGGTTGAGATATCTTTTTGATAACTCTGCAGAGGCGTTCCGAAAGGTCGTGTGGGGTGCCTCTTTTAATGACCCTGAAACCCGGAACTGTATCAAGAAGGTTTATGAAAAAACCGGCAGGGTCGTCGACCCTCACACGGCCGTCGGGCTTCTCGCGGCAGAGAAATACCGGAAGGAATCCGAAACAGGCCAGCCTCTGATTGTACTCTCTACTGCCCATCCTTCGAAGTTTGCCGATATCGTGGAACAGGAGATCGGCAGGCCCGTTGAGATTCCCGAACAGCTTAAAGCTTGTCTGGATAGGGAGAAAACAAGTATCCCTGTGGGGAAAGACTATGAATCTTTCAAAAGTTTTCTCACCGGACATTTTTAATAAGGATAACTTTTGCAGACTCATAGGCCTGAAATTCCGGATGTACGTGCTTTTGGCTTCTCCTGCAGGCAGTGGGTTTACCGGTGTTTCCGTGTTAAATTTATTCTGCAACCGGTTTTCCCGCCTCCTGGTTTTCAATACCCTGGCTGATTAAATAGGTCATGCATGAAAATGTCCGCGGAAAATCACAGCAGAATGAGAGTTGCAATTTTCGTAATTTGGATTGATTGGAACGTTAAATAATATGGATACGATTAACATGTCATCTACTTCCGTAATGGAACCTGAAGTCACCCTGGAACTCGCTCTTGAGCATGGATTAACTGAAGATGAATTTGAAAAAGTTAAAGAGTTTTTAGGCCGTACTCCCACCTATACCGAACTCGGTGTCTATTCGGTGATGTGGAGTGAACACTGCTCTTATAAAAATTCGATCCTTGAGATCAAGAAATTACCGAATACCGGCGACCAGCTTTTGGTAGGGGCGGGTGAAGAGAACGCCGGCCTGGTGGATATCGGTGACGGATTGGCGTGCGCCTTCAAAATTGAAAGCCATAATCATCCCTCCGCGATCGAACCTTACGAGGGAGCCGCAACGGGAGTCGGGGGTATTCACCGGGATATTTTTACAATGGGAGCACGGCCGGTTGCTTCGTTGAACAGCCTCCGGTTCGGAAATTTGAAAAATCCCAGAGTCCGCTACCTGCTCGATGGAGTTGTCCGGGGAATCTCCGACTACGGTAATTCATTCGGAATCCCGATGGTCGGGGGGGAAATCTATTTTGACGATACCTATGAGGGAAATCCGCTGGTCAATGCGATGAGTGTAGGAATTGTCAGGGCCGGCGAGACGGCTTCGGCGATTTCGAAGGGGATCGGGAATCCGGTGATTATTGTCGGATCCAGTACCGGACGTGACGGGATTCACGGGGCTACATTTGCCTCGGAAGAAATCAGCGAGGAGAGTGAAGCCAAGCGGCCGAGTGTCCAGGTCGGTGACCCGTTTACGGAAAAGCTCCTGCTTGAAGCCAGTTTGGAAGCTCTCAAGACCGGAGTGGTCGTCGGAATGCAGGATATGGGAGCGGCGGGGATTGCCTGTTCGAGTTCGGAAATGGCGGCAAAGGGGGGAGAAGGAATGAATGTGGACCTGGATAAAGTCCCGACCCGTGAAGAAGGGATGACAGCCTACGAGATGTTGTTGAGCGAAAGCCAGGAGAGGATGCTGGTCGTTGCGGAAAAAGGCCGTGAGCAGGAGATCATTGATATCTATGAAAAATGGGATCTCAATGCTGTGGTAATCGGTGAAGTGGTTGAAGGGGAGAATGTAACCTATTGGCGGGATGGGGAAATCAAGGCGCAGATTCCGGCGGATTCACTGGTTTTGGGTGGGGGGGCACCTCAATATGAACGGGAATCCCGGAAACCCGGATATCTGGATGAAGTACAGAATTTTGATTTGAATTCCCTGCAGCATCCCGAGGATCATAATGAGATCCTGATGAAACTGATCGGGTCACCCGATATTGCTTCCAAACGTTGGGTCTACGAACAGTATGATACAACCGTCCGAACCAATACGGTCAATGCTCCCGGTGCATCTGACTCGGGCGTGATTCGAATCAAGGGGACTCGTAAAGGCTTGTCCGTAAAAACTGACTGTAACGGACGATATGTATATCTCAACCCTCGAAAAGGAGGCCAAATCGCAGTCGCTGAAGCTGCCAGGAATGTGGTCTGCAGCGGGGCGAAGCCTTTGGCAATCACAAACTGTCTGAATTTCGGCAATCCCTATAAGCCGGAGGTCTACTGGACTTTCAGGGAAGCTCTTGGAGGGATGGGCGATGCTTGTAAAGCACTCAATACGCCGGTAACGGGCGGCAATGTCAGTTTTTATAATGAAAATCCGAATTCAGCCATCTTTCCGACCCCGGTGATCGGCATGCTCGGCCTGGTTGAAGATGTTTATGAGCATACCATGACACCGGGATTCAAGGAACAGGGAGATATCGTTTACTACCTGGGAGCGAAAAGAAAGGGGCTGGGGGGGACTGAGTTTCTGAAAGTCGTTCACGGCCTGACGACAGGGGATGCCCCCGATATCGACCTGAAATTTGAAGCCCACCTGCAGGAGAAATTGCTTCAGGCCATCCGGGAAAAGAGAATCAATGCTGCACACGATGTTTCAGACGGGGGACTCGCCACGGCTCTTGCTGAAATGAGTATCTTTTCCGGATTGGGAGCTGCCGTGTCGGTCAAAGAACTCAACGGTTCATACTATGAAGTGATGTACAGTGAGGCACAGTCCGGAGTGCTTATTACAACTCCGAGAGAGGATGCCGGGGCATTTGAAAGATTTTGCACCTCCCATGATCTTCCTTTCCGGGAGATGGGAGTTGTGGGCGGTGACAGGCTGGAAATCAACGAGTTTGTCAACCTGCCGGTTTCGGAGCTGACGGATCTCTACGAATCGGCTATTCCCGATGTGATGGAGAACAGTTGATCTGCCGGCACGCCGGCTGAATGTCAGTCTTAATCGGCGCCGGCTCCCGGCACGCGAATCAGAGTCAGCCTTC
>JBBDNC010000070.1:0-5113 GCA_040877875.1 Balneolaceae bacterium
TGTTAGGCCCGCCGCCAGCGTTCGTCCTGAGCCAGGATCAAACTCTCCATTGTAATCTTACTTCTTTATACACTTCGAATCTGACCCCATCCTGAATTAACGGATTCCGGCTCACACAACGATCTGCTTATCATTCATATTTCATCCAGTATGTGAAAGAACAGTTTTCGCTGAAAAGGAAAACAGTCTGCAATTTTTGCAAAACTGCTATAATTATCCTCCCCTGACAACTTAAAAAAATCTTATAGTCAAGGCTATTTCATTCAGCGAAAAGGATTACCAAGATAGGGTATTCATCCTATTCAAGTCAATCTTTTTTCATTATTTTTTCCTTATCTCTTCCCCGGTCGACAAGGCAATTCCAAACAAGAAGTTACCATCGATTAGAATAGGTGAATGTACTGCAATCTTTTCTGAACTTGCTGCCTGTCTCCACTCAACAGAGATTCAAGACGGAATGGGTGAAAAATTCGATTTAAAAATGTAACGATTGCCCTCGTTTATACGTTAAATGGAGTAAGAGTCTAATAAAAAAGAATTGACCATGAATAAAAAGACAAAGCAAAAAGTCCGCATTGCCGAAAAAGCAGCCGAACTTTATCCCGAAGAGCCATCTTTTACTTTCAAAACATTAGCTGATGAGCTCAAGATGGATGTTTCAGATCTTTATCGGATTTTCCCCAACCGACGTATGTTGTTTCACTTTTTTTATGTAGCTCAACTGTACAAATACCGGGAAAACCTCAAAGAGATTGAAGATTATGAATCCTATACACTCTCCGAAAAACTGAGTAATCTCGCCCTGACCTTCACCGACTCGATGCTCGAACACAGAGAGTTTGTCGAACAGACATTCGGTATGTTTGTCTGCAGGCAAATCACCCGAAACGAGTTCGGACGGGAAATGGAAAAACAAATCCGGTCATTTATGGTCAGTGATTCACGGATATCCTCTTCCGCCTCGGTTTTTGTAAACTCCTGGATTTTCAAAACGATCCGTATACAATATGAATGGCTGATTCTCTACTGGCTGAAAGATGAGAGTGAGGGTTTTGAAAATACCCTTGCACTGACGGATAAATGGACTACATTTTTAGAAGAAGTTCTTTATTCACACGTTCTTGACAAAGGTTTTGATCTTGCGAAATTTTTCTTTCAGCAAAGCAAAATCAATCAGTGGTTTGTCCCCGAACAGGAGTGGAATCAACAAGCAAATCAATCAGGGTCATGAGTGATTTCCCAGCCTCAAAATTCGAACGCGGAAAGATCTTTGCCAAAACCGGGTTTCAAATCGGATCGAACTATGCAAAACACTACCTGAGCTATCCCTTCAACCGCAGATCAGAAGAGGATACATCTTCCCTGCATACGAAAACAGCTCAACAGGTTTTCGACGAATTCTCAAAACTGCGTGGAACAGCCTTGAAAATCGCCCAATCCCTGAGCATGGACCAGGGATTTTTGCCCGGTGAATTTGCTGACGTTATGACCCAGGCTCAATATCGGGTTCCACCGATTAACCGTGCTCTGGTTCGTTCGATTATTAAACGTGAACTTGGCAAGTATCCTGAACAGATCTTTAAACAGTTCGAGTCGAATGCTTTGGCAGCCGCTTCGATAGGACAGGTACATCGTGCAACCCTCAACGACGGACGTAAAGTTGCTGTCAAAATTCAGTACCCAGGAGTCCGTGACACAATCGAGTCGGACCTTGCAATGGCACGTTCTCTCTTCAAACGCTTCGTAAAGAAAGGAAGTGATATCAATTCCTATTTTGACGAAATTAAAGATACCCTACTGGAAGAAACCGACTATATACTGGAAGGACAACACATTCAATCCTTTCATTCGCGTTTTTCCGCAGGGGAAATCCGTACCCCCGAATGGATCGAGGAGTTTTCTACCCGGAAGGTCCTGACAATGACGTTCCTGGAGGGCAGCCATATTGAGGATTTTTTAAAAAATAACCCGGATTCATCGGCCATCAACCATTTCGGGCAGTTGCTGTGGGATTTTTTCCACCGGCAAGTGGAAGAAAATGCCGAAATTCATGCGGATACCCATCCCGGCAATTTTCTATTCACTCCCGACGGCAAACTGGGCGTTGTGGATTTCGGGTGCGTAAAAAAATTTCCTGAAGATTTCTTTATGGATTATCTCCGGTTATTGCCGGCCCACCTCGAACGAGATGAAGAAAAGATTATCCGGCTCTACCAGGATCTTGATGTGTTGAAATCCCATCCGCGTGAGTCGGAAAAAGAGAAGAAGTATTTTGAGTTCTGCCGAAACTATGGCTATACCTTTGCTATGCCTTACGAATCAGAGACCTTCGATTTTGGAAACGAGGATTACCAAAAACTGTTACGGGCCTACACCCGGGAAGCCCCTGTATCCAATGAGCCCAGGGGCAGCAAACATTTCATATACAGTACCCGTGTACACCTGGGACTCTATCACCTGTTAATGAAACTTGGTGCTCAAATTCAAACCGGAAAGTCCACAAAGATTATTGAGAAGCTGCTCACCAACACCTCAAAAGAAGTTTATAACTCCTGAAGAATAGAATTCTTTCAAAAAAAATCTCAGAGTGGTTCCCAAGTTTGCCATGGAGAGACTGAGTGAACCTTACAGAAAAGTGAGCAAACGCCCTGTATCTTTCTCCTTCCCTGATTCCGGGAAGTATTACTCCGCTTTTGCTTCTTCCTGATTTTTAAAAGCATCAAAGACCATCAACAAGTCCTGAGAAACTTCCTCACTTGTACGCCCCTCAATACGGTGACGGGGAATCATAGCCTTGATTTCTCCATCAACAAAATAAGCGAACGCAGGAGAGGACGGTGGATATTCACTGAAATAGCTGCGAGCTTTTTCAGTAGCTTCCTTGTCTTGCCCGGCAAAAACCGTAACGAGATGATCCGGTTTTTGCTCTGTTTTTTCCAACGCTTCTTTTAAGCCCGGGCGAGCATTCCCGGCTGCACATCCACAGACTGAATTGATGACCATCAGCATACTCCCCTGATTGTAATGGTCCATCGCATGGTCTACTTCCTCCGGGGTCTTCAACTCTTCCACACCAATATCCGTTAACTCTTTTCTCATCCAGGAGGTATCCGGGCCTACTCCAAATCCAAATTGCATAATTCTCTATTTATTGTTAAAAATTTCCACGCCTAAATATACGGATTTATTTCGAATCTCGAATATATCGATCCAGACATTCAACCGATTAACTATTCAACCGGGTTTTTTATTATCTATTCTCACACAAAAAACATAAAATTTTGACGATTAAAGTATGATTTCAAAATTTCATCCGTTGGCAAAAAGTCGTTAGCTTGTCATTGCAGCACCCTTTATCATAACTATCTATTATGAATGAAAAACATTTTATAAAATCTGCGATACTATTTTGTGTCAGCAGTCTCCTCTTCTCCTGTTCCAGCACGGAAACCCTTACGACCTTTCACACGGATCAAGCCCCCGCCGTCAATGGGCAATTAGCAGGCTGGCCTACCGGGGAAGCTGCCATTCATCAAAGTGAAACGTTCGATTATTATGCCATGAGGGATTCGGACTATCTGTATATCTATGTTGATTTCTTAAACCCTTTTTATAATGAGGCTGTTAACAGTTCTGGTTTTATTCTTTACCTGAGTAAAAATGAGAAGAATAAAAAACGAAGGGGGCTGGGCTTCCCCTCTGGAACCTTTAACCTGCTCCGAGAAAATCCTGCAACTTTCAAAGAGATGACCACGGATAATAAATGGTTTCAAAAACCACAGAATCAGGAAACCCTGGAAGAATTGAGAAAGAATAACTTTAATCAAATTCTGATTGTGGAACGATATGAGGATAGCAATAACCCTCAGTATGGGTTTGTTACAAAATCCCAGCTCGAGGCCCAGGGAGTAGAACTTGAAGTATCGACGGACCGTCGATATTACGGACTTGAATATAAAATTCCCCTCAACCAATCGGCCCCGTTTGAACTTGAGCCGGACGAAACCTACTGGATCGGTTTTGCCATCGAGCCTCCTGAATTTCGATATCCGGAACCCCAAACCGATATGACAAGAAGTAACCGATACGGTAACCGGGGGTATGGCAATCGCCGGCCTCAAAGACGAGGGAATCAAAATCTAATGATACGCCGACAAATGGGGCAAACGGAAGATTGGTTCAAAATCAGAATCGACTGAGAAGCCTGACCGTATATTTCATGTAAAAGAAAAAGGCACCCGCCGAACATTCGACAGGTGCCTTTCATTCTCCGTTTTCAATTGCTATTGCAATACCGGAACATAAAAATTAAGTAGCATCTTCATAATTCTTGGCTACCTGATCCCAGTTTACAATATTCCAGAACGCCTTCAGATAGTCCGGCCGGCGATTCTGGTAGTTCAGATAATATGCATGTTCCCAAACATCCACTCCCAGAATTGGAGTTAACCCGTTCATATAAGGACTGTCCTGGTTTGGAGTAGATATAATTTTCAGATTATTATTTTTATCCACACACAACCATCCCCAGCCTGAACCGAATTGACCGGCGGCTGTGCTGCTGAACTTTTCCTTGAACTGATCAAAATCACCAAATGTTTCCTTGATATCATTTGCTAATTTGCCAGAAGGTTTGCCGCCCCCATTGGGTGAGAGCACCGTCCAGAATAGTTTGTGATTCGCATAGCCTCCGCCATTGTTAATGACTGCCTGCCGAATATCTTCAGGTACTTCATTAATACGCTGTAAGACTTCTTCGATGGGCAGATCGGCAAAGGAATGCCCTTCCAAGGCAGTATTCACCTTGTTCGTATATCCCTGGTGATGCTTGGTATGATGAATCTTCATGGTCCGTTCATCTATATGTGGTTCCAAAGCATCGTATGCATAGGGTAAATCAGGAAGTTCGTAAGCCATTGGTTTTTTATCTTTAGTTTTAAATTATCAATTATAAATACTGTAACGTATTCGGAACCAATACGTTAAAATCAGTCTGTTTTACTAAATAAATCAATCAACGCAATTGAATCGTTCCCGTTCATAAATTTTATTTCATTCAAAGAGGGCTTTGCAGAACCAGGGATTTTGTTCAAGGACAAGGCCAGAGGGAGGT
>JBBDNC010000071.1:0-1014 GCA_040877875.1 Balneolaceae bacterium
AGCTTTATGATACAGCAGAATCAATGCGGGAATACTCAGATATGCTTCTTGATCAACCGGAAGTTCAAACGGTAATTACCAGTATTGGACGACAGCGGTGGAGTACGGATTCGAACTTAGGTGAAATGAAGGTATTATTAACAGATCTTCAAGATAGAACCAAAACCACCGCAGAGATGTTAGAGGAAACAGAAGTAATGCTCAGTTCACCGGATCTCGAACTTGAGCTTGAAGTAAGTGGTGGAGGCGGAATTCCCGGAGGACGTGGAGGTTGGGGGCCAACTGGAATAAGTATAAGTCTAATTGGTCCTGATACAGACGTGTTGATGGAATTTGCAACACGAATTGAAGATCGACTGACACGGGAACCCGATTTTATGACCGTTTCAACAGGTCGAAACCGTCCCACCCCGGAACTTCATTATATATTAGACAGACAACGAATTAGTAGAATGGATGTAAATGCAAATCAAATAGCATCTGCATTTGGAACACAGGCAAGGGGAACCCGGGCCGGATTTTTCAGGGAAGAAGGAAGAGAAATCCCTATTCAGGTCAGAAATGACCGTGATCGCTTTCAGAATCGAAGTGATCTTTTCGCACTCGATGTTTTACAGGTTGATGACGTTCGAATACCCATTATGGGCGTAGGGGATTTTCAGGTTGCCCAGGGAATGAACAACATTACAAGAAGAGACAGAGAAGGGTTTGTAGATCTTAACATTGGCATCCGTGGCGAACCTGCTGAAAGCATGCAGAAAGTTCAGGAAATTTTAACAAATGATGTGATACTGCCGGCCGGATACCGATACGATTTTGACGCTTCTACGAGGCAGATGGATGAAAGCCAACAGCAACTTGGTTTCGCATTTTTATTTTCTCTGCTACTTACCTATATGGTGATGGCATCTGTGTTCGAAAATTTCAAAGATCCATTTATTATCATGTTTACAGTTCCTTTGGCCTTCTTTGGATCACTGATTT
This sequence comes from Balneolaceae bacterium, assembly GCA_040877875.1. Taxonomy (GTDB): domain Bacteria; phylum Bacteroidota; class Rhodothermia; order Balneolales; family Balneolaceae; genus JBBDNC01. The sequence continues at coordinate 985 of JBBDNC010000071.1, forward strand.
TCCTTTTTATAACCGGTACGTCGTTAAGTG
>JBBDNC010000072.1:0-1000 GCA_040877875.1 Balneolaceae bacterium
TCCTGTGTTGCAAACCAAAAATCTCCATCACTTGTCCTGAGTCCTGCTTCCTGAATGGAACCATTTGCTTCCGGATTACGCATACCTTCCGCCCGCCCGTAATGTAACAGGGTAAATATATCAGACTCATTGTCGAGATAGGCATTCAGTTCAGACTTGTTGATTTTGAAAACTCCACGGTTTGAAGACATCCAAAGCCATCCGTTTTCATCTTGTGATATCCAATGAATGATGTGGTCGGGGAGGCCATCATCCATATTGATGTAGGAGATCTTTCCGTCTTTAAGACGATTGAGTCCGTTTGTTTCTGAACCTATCCAGATGGTTCCGGCATCATATTCATCCATATAAATAGATCGGATATTGTCGGAAGAAAGCCCGTCTTCGGTAGTGTAATTCGTGAAAGTGCCACCATGAAACCGGGATACTCCACCATCCAGGCTGCCCGTCCAAAGTGCCCCATCAGGGGCTTCGGTAATGTATCTTATCTTAATGCCTGTAAGCCCGTCATCTTTATCATATACAACATGATCTGATCCTGAAGGATCGAATTTGACCAATCCGCCATAAGTACCCAGCCACATTTCTCCATTACTGTGGGTATAAATAGAGCGTATATCATTGATCTCTACATTATTTCCCGGAAGATAATGCTCTAAGCCGTTTGGAGTGATCTTATTTAGTCCTCTTTGATGATGCCCAAACCAAATATTCCCGTTTTTATCTTCCCCAATAGCCTGAACGAATCTTGTTGCGGCTCCACTATTTACATCATAATAAGTGATATTATCCCCATCAATCAGGTTCAATCCATCGCCCCTGGTTCCAACCCAAAAACGGCCTTGACTGTCTTCCAGCATAGCAAGTATGTTGTTACCCGACAGGCCTTCCGGGGTGCCCAAATTTCGAACTTTACTTTCGCTTACGGCAATGAGGCCGTTTGCATTGGTTCCAAACCATATATTGCCTTCACGATCTTCGAAAACACTGTTGAAATAGT
>JBBDNC010000073.1:0-1894 GCA_040877875.1 Balneolaceae bacterium
ACTTCAGCTACTGCAGAGGGGAGAATCCGACTGTGGCTGTTGATCAAGATGGTAACAGAGGGCACGTTGCCATGTGGTGGGATAACATGGAGGTCACGGCTGTTTTTAAACCGGAACTTGAGCCCTGTGGCGGTTGTACGACTGTTCCTGATCCGGAATAGAGACGTAAAGCGTTAAACATGAGACGTTTAAGGACGGAGCCCCGACCACTGTCGGGAAGACGTAAAACGCATCCCTGATCACTGTTTACTGATAACTGATCACTGATCACTGACACACTGTAACTAGTGTCCATTAGTCTTAAGGTTGGCCATCTGCGTTACGGTCAGGCCGATGGTCTTGATATCAAAGAGAAGAGAATTCTTTTTTACATAGAGCAAATCGTAGTCGGTACGCTTGCGGATCATATCGGTTTCCAGCGTACCACCGCGGTACCCCTTCACCTGGGCATACCCGGTAATGCCGGGCTTCACCGCATAACGATAATAAAAATCATCAAACATGGAGTTCCAGTAGGAACATTCATCCACCGGATACGGACGCGGCCCCACCAGGCTCATGTCTCCCTTGAATACATTGATAATTTGCGGCAGCTCATCCAGATTCAGAAACCGAAGGAAACTCCCGAAGGCAAAAACACGGCTGTCCCCGCGGGTCGTAATATCGGGCAGGCCCGGCATGGGGTTGGACTTTTTTGCCCCGACTTGCATGGTGCGAAATTTATAACAAGTAAAGGTCTTGCCGTTTTTGCCGGTACGTCTTTGCTTGAAAAAAACCGGGCCGCGCGAAGAGAGTTTAATGCCTAGTGCAATAAACGGAGTCAGTAATAAAAATATCACCATGGCAAAAAATCCGAGAGAAAGATCAAGTATCCTTTTACCAGGATAATCTTTCACTTTTAAATTCTTATAGGCAAGATGGATAGAATCGGAACCGGACTTACCGTTTTTATGAACACCATTGGTGCCATTGACATGAGTTCCATTCACTTGTTTTTTGGCTTCGATGGCCAGTCGTTCTTTAACCGTCAAGTTGGAATCTGCGCGTCGGTCCATACCGTGATATTCATTGAGAGCAGTTTTATGCAATGGAAAAGTTTAGCCTCTTTTTTCTTTTTTTACAAATAATAAGTCCTCAAATTAACCAAAAAAAGGAGATTTTTTAATTATAAGGAACATTTCCGTTCATTCTCCACAAATCGAACCACAAATCATAACGGAAACTTTTGAAATCCGGGAAACCCACAGGAAAAAATTCTGCACGAATCCTGCAGGATATCCAGAACGGATATGTCCGATCATTTCATGATCCCAGCAAGGTCCATACCCAAGTTATCAGCCGGTTGATGAACCCGAAAAACCCCGCGGCCGATACGGCTTTAACCCGGCAGTATAATTCGGATTCCCCTTCCTTTAAGTCATCTGAATCTTCGTCTGTAATGATATTAGTTTATACGACTTCTACACGTAAATAACAAAGATAAACGATCCGGTACATTTTCAGACCTGTCTTTGCACCGTCTCATCCAACTCACAGATTTAAAATCATCCTGTATGAATTAAACAATAACGGTAAAATTTGTTCCCGCCTCGCTCCGGGAATCCGGTCCGGCATATAACATCCGCTCTTGCAAAAACTCCGGTTAAACCCTCCCCCCTTCCCTTAACTCATTCAGGGGTTTCGGTTTAGCAGGGTGTTCTTTAGATCTAAAACCACAAACGCACAATACATAAATTTGTTGTATTGTTCATCTGGAGCTCTGCTCTTGGGATCTTACACGATAAGATGATCTTACATCGATCACATTCTCTCCAAATACTCTTTTTTTAAGTGTAGAGGCGATATTCTGTCTCTCTTCCGGGGTCATCTCCGTAACTTGACGGATGTCCCAGTG
>JBBDNC010000073.1:1994-5001 GCA_040877875.1 Balneolaceae bacterium
CGATATTCTGTCTCTCTTCCGGGGTCATCTCCGTAACTTGACGGATGTCCCAGTGTCGGGCTTCCTCGTGGTTTTTAGCAATATGTACAATTCGTTCCATTTTTGAATATTTGTTTACTGTTCTATACTTCAAGAGATGCTTGTGAAAACCGGGAATTATGTTCCGAAGGAAGGCCAGTCCCCCGGTAGATAAGTCTGCGCCATAGAACGCTCATTTTTTGATTCCGAAGCGCGCCGAGCGACAGCGATTCCCACACAGTGATTTTGCAAAAGTTTCATACATTCAAATAAATATTAAAACTATCCATATTTATTTAACGATTTATCAATGTATATATTAGTATAATTTTATTAAAATCAAATTCATTGCTTCAAATAATCCGTACAAACAAAGGGTTATCAAGATCCATTACTTAATGGAGAGCTTTGCAAAGATGAAATCGAGATCCTCAGTGTCATCTCGGGTGCCCGCTTATTGCCTGACACCTCGTATAGCCGCAGGGCCAACCATGGGCCTGAACGGATCCTGGCCGGCACATTACCTGTATAGAGAATAGATTTTCCAGGTTGCAGTAGATACAGCTTTTTATCAATTTAGTACCCGGTAATGGCCAAACTGGTTCTGCATCAGATCCAAAATTAAAACCACTCCTCCATGAACATATTTGTCTGCATCAAACAGGTCCCCGATGTGAACGCTCCCCTGCAAATCAAAGATGGCCGGCTGATCCAGGATTCCGACCGGATGATGCTGAACGCCTACGACGCCTCTGCCGTGGAAGAAGCTTTGGTATTGGCCGAAGAGGGGGAAGGTACCGTGACAGTCGTACTCGTCGGGCCGGAGAAAGCCGGCGAAACGATTCGCAAGGCTCTTGCCATGGGCGCCGATCAGGGTGTCCACATCCGCCGGCCGGCGGAGGATGAAGAACGTGAAACCTTTGATTCCGCAGTCTACGCCAGGGTCCTGGCTGCTTTTTTTGCCGGACGGGACAAGGAGTATGATTTCATCTTTTGCGGGAAACAGGCGCAGGATACCGACGCCGGGCTGACCGGCGGAATGCTCGCCGAACATCTCGGCTTGCCGTATGCCACGAACGCCGTTGGATTGGATTTTGAAGACGGGAAGCTTATCGTGAAGCGCCAGGGGGACGGCGGACAGGAAGTCCTGGAGCTCCCCTCTCCCGGCCTGGTTACCTGCTCGAATGATATGAACGAACCCCGGATCCCCAGCCTGAAGGGAATTATGCAGTCGAAACGAAAGCCGGTCGAGTCGCTGAACCTCGACGATTTGAATCTTGACCGGAATTCGCTGCAGGCCAATACCCGGGTCCTCGGATATGAAGAGAAAGCCGAACGGGAGGCGGGGGAAAAGTTCGAAGGCGAACCGGATGAGATAGCGCGGAAGGTGGCGAGGTTGTTAGACGAGGAGGCGAATGTTTTGGAGTGATTGCGTTTTACACGTATGCAGAAAATTGAATCCAATGGTCCATCGGGAGCTGTTACAGATTTCTCTTTTTGATCCGGTATGGATTCTAATTTTCTGCATACGTGTAAAACGCCCCACCGCGGCGGGAAGGGGAGGACGAGCTCTGAAAAACGAAATCATCACTGGCTCGCAGCCAGGATCTTTTTGGTCATTCGATAGACCATTTGATTTCGTTTTTCAGAGCTCGTCCTCCCCGGAATCCATAAATTATAAACTATAATTATATGAATTCAATACTTACTTATATCTCGGTCACGGACGGAAAGGTGAAGCGTTCATCGCTGGAGGTGTTGTCCCGGTGTGTGGAACTGGCCGGGGAACACGGACTGGAGGCGGAAGCGCTGGTCCTTGCCCCTAAAGTTTCGGAGGTAGTTGAACAAATCAAACCGTATGGAGCCTCCAGGATATATACGATCGAGGATCCGGTATTCAGACAGCACCTGAATACCCCCGTGCTGAAAGCCCTGACTACAGCCATGGATCAGATTCAGCCGAAGGTGGTGGCGTTTGCATCGGCCGAAGCCTCAAAGGATATTCTCGGAGCCCTTGCGGCCAACCGGCATGCCCCTGCCCTGCCAGATGTCTCATCCTTTGAGCTGACCGGTTCCGGCATTCGGGCCAAACGGCCGGTCATGGCGGCCAAAATTATCAGCTCGGTGGAAGCAGTCGGCGAACCCGTGATTCTCTCCGTCCGGTCGGGCTCGTACGATGTGGCCGAGCGTCCCTCGCAGCCCGATGTGGAATCAATTGAATTTTCATTTTCAGAGGACGAAATGAAAACTACCCTGAGGGAGGTTCTTCAATCCTCCGGTGATCAGATCGACCTGTCGGAGGCGGAGACGATTGTCGCGGCCGGACGCGGAGTGAAGGATGAAAAAGGACGCGAGCTGATTTCCGAGCTGGCTTCGTTGCTCAACGCCGGGATCGGGGCTTCCAGAGCCCTGACCGAATCGGGCGTCTACGACCCGTCCCTGCAGATCGGCCAGACGGGCAAGGTGGTCTCCCCGGAACTCTATATCGCCGTCGGTATTTCCGGGGCGATTCAGCACGTGGCGGGCATGGCCAACAGCAAGGTGATTGTTGCCATCAACAAGGACCCCGACGCCCCGATTTTCGACATCGCCGACTACGGGATCGTGGGGGATCTCTATGAAGTGCTGCCCCCGTTTATCGAGGAGATCAATCAGATTAAGGAATCTCAGTAGAGGTTCGTAAAACCCTGAACATCAGAAATTAATTTTCCCAAATGCATGTTACATGCTGAGATCGATGAATTTCCAGGTCATTGGTAAGAATCGGAATAATTAATTCTTTCGCCGCAGCAGCCACAAGCCGATCATGAAGTTCGGGAACGTCATCAATTTCAAATGCATGTTCCACTGTCGAAAGTGTTATAGGCCATTCGCTTATATTCGGATATTTGTTGAGATACTTTTTCAATTGCTTCAAAGAAGGCTTTGCAAAACCGTTGTTTTGCCCAATATCGGCATTTTCGTGAATTTGAAATCCTCACTTATAGCT
>JBBDNC010000074.1:0-4937 GCA_040877875.1 Balneolaceae bacterium
GTCCGACGCTTTCTTCCGGATATCCCAATAAGCGTCGAACTTCCTTCAAATACTGAGGGTCGAATGAATTAAATACACGCTGGGTAAGATGCCCGGGAAGTTCCTCAACAAGCGCTACCCGTTCGTCCGGTTCCAGATTATTCATCACATCACTTAACTGCTGCCTGGAAAAGACTTCCAGCAGTTCAACTCCCTTGCCTGAGCTTAGATAGGTAAAGACATCTGCCGCTTTTGCTTTCTTTAAAAGCCTGAAAATCACCACAGCCACTTCCGGCTGAAGATCTTCAAGAAGTTCGGCTACATCCACTGCCGGCACATCGTTTAAAATATCTTTTAACGATACCCAGTCTTTAGATTTAATTAATTCCTCAAGTTCAGGCTTCAGTAGTTGTATGATCATAAACTGAAAAGTATTTTACGTTCCACCCCTGATGGTGGTTCAGGTTCCGGGAAATCATCTTGCCTCTTCTGTCCGGCAATTCATCCGATTTTACAAGTGAGTGAGGTTCAGGATCCCCTGCATTTCAACCTGTTTCGTTCATCAAGCGATTCGATCCGGCCGACCTGTCAGAATGAGATGAAAAGTTAATCAAGAAGTCTGCCGGACTCCTAAGAATCGTATTTACTTCAACAAAAAACAAGCTGGGCCGGAAATTGTGAAGTAATATTTATCCGTATTTACGGTTCAGTTTCCGATAGGCTTTTTTAGCTGCTATCTGTTCCGCTTCCTTTTTACTTTTGCCTTCTCCTTCCCCGTAGTCTATGTCATTGACCGATACTGCAACCTCAAAAATTTTATCATGTCCCGGCCCTTGTTCCGACAGGACCCTGTATTCAGGAAGGGGAAGTTTATTCGCCTGGGTCAGCTCAAGAAGAAGGCTTTTATAATTGTCCACCTTGGCAGTCACCTCATCAAAATCAACATATTCCAGAAATACCGACTGAACAAACTCATAGGTTTTTTCATATCCTTTGGTCAGGTAGATTGCTGCAACGAGAGACTCGAAGATATCGGAAAGAACACTCTTTGACATCTCAATTCCCTGCCCTTGGGCTCTGCTTCCAATTTCAAGGACAGTATACAACTCCAGCTCTTTTGCCAGGTAAGCCAGTGAATCCCCTCTTACCAGTTTTGCACGAAGCTTGGTAAGAAAACCTTCATTTTTGGTTGGATAGTGGTTAAAAATGAGTTCGGTAACAATCAAGTCCAGAACTGCATCTCCCAAAAACTCCAGGCGTTCGTAGGTTTCATGTTTCTCATATTGATCCCCGTCAATAATCGAACGATGGCGAAGCGCACGTTCGAAAATTATCTGATCATCCTGAATCGAAAATCCCAGTATGGTCTCTAGGTGATTCCATTTTCCCGAAGAATCCGGCTGAGCAGGTTGGGGTTGATCAGTGGACGTTCCGAGCGCTCTCTTCAGCCACCGATACATGAATTCACTCTTCGAATTTTTTAAAAACAAGGGTGGTATTGTGACCGCCGAACCCGAATGCATTATTCAATGCATAACGGATCTCGCGCACCTCTGCTTCGTTCGTTGTATAATTCAAATCACACTGTGGATCAGGCGTCTCATAATTAATCGTAGGCGGAACCATATTGTGATAAATAGCCAACAGGGTTGCAACGGATTCGCCCGCACCGGCCGCGCCCAGCATATGGCCTGTCATCGATTTGGTCGAATTCAGGTTCATTTTATATGCGTGCTCCCCAAAAACTTTTTTTATGGAATTGGTTTCTGCAATATCTCCCAGTGGTGTGGACGTTCCGTGCATATTGATATGATCCACATCATTCGGTTTGATGCCGGCCATTTTAAGAGCATTAGTCAAGGCAAGAATCACACCGTTTCCATCCGGATCCGGAGCTGTAATGTGATGGGCATCTGCCGAAAATCCATACCCGGCGACCTCACCGTAAATCCGGGCTCCCCGGTCCAGGGCAGACTCATAAGATTCCAGAAACATCATCGCTGCTCCTTCTCCCAGCACGAATCCATCCCGGTTCTTATCAAACGGACGGGATGCGGTTTCAGGTGAATCGTTTCGGGTGGAGAGAGCTTTCATGGAACTAAACCCGGCCACGCCGATTTGCCAGACCGGCGATTCAGTACCCCCGCAAACCGCCATATCCGCCTCTCCGTAACGGATCTGGTCATAAGCCAGGCCAATATTGTGCGAACCTGTTGCACAAGCTGAAACAGCACAGAAATTTGGGCCCCGGAATCCGTGTTTAATAGAAATATGGCCTGCCGGCATATCCGGAATTAACATGGGAATAAAAAAAGGAGAAACTCCCCTGGGACCATTTTGGTGATAAGAAACAGCCTGATCATAGAAAGTTTTCATACCGCCGATCCCTGTCCCGACCATGACTCCAACACGATCACGGTCGATCTTTTCAAGATCCACACCACTGTCCTGAATTGCTTCTTCGGCAGTGATTAAACCGTATTGAGACACTTTATCCAAGCGCCGGGCTTCCTTACGATCGAAATATTCAAACTCATCGTAATCTTCTAATTGTCCGGCAAATTTTGTTGAAAATTTTGTCGTATCGAAATGCTCGATCGGCCTGACTCCGTTTTTCCCAGAAATCAAACCATTCCAAAATTCCGATGCGGTCTTTCCAACCGGGGTCAGTGCTCCAATTCCGGTAACTACAACTCTACGTTCGGACATATTCCTTTATTAGTTCCAAGTCATTTTATGAGATTTTTTCCTGCAGATACGTAATAGCATTCCCTACGGTTGCAATATTTTCAGCATCTTCATCCGGAATACTGAGATCAAATTCCTTCTCAAATTCCATGATCAGTTCAACGGTATCGAGTGAATCTGCTCCGAGATCGTTTGTGAAGTTTGCATCATTTACAACTTCTGATTCGTCTACACCGAGTTTATCAACTATAATGGATTTTACTTTTGATTCAACATCTTGTGACATAATGCACCTGAGTTTTAGAATGAATTGAGGGTTTGTGAAGTAAGTAGAAATAAATTCATGTGAAAATACAATATCTATCTTTAAAAAACACAAATTCATAAGTTGTGCTTGACAGATGAAGGATGGGTTACATCGCCATTCCGCCGTCTACCTTCAGGACTTCACCTGTTATGTATGAACTGAGATCTGAAGCCAGAAACGCCACAACATTGGCAATCTCCTCCAACTCGCCCGCCCTGCCGAGTGGAGTATCCCGCCGGATAGCTTCCAGAATACTCTCATCAAGTTTTTCGGTCATTTCTGTTTTAATATATCCCGGGGCGATTACATTGGCCCGAATATTTCTGCTCGCCAGTTCTTTCGCATAAGATTTGGTAAAGCCGATAATTCCCGCTTTTGATGCCGCGTAATTACTTTGTCCTGCATTGCCGGAAATACCCACGACCGAACTGATATTTATAATAGAACCACCCCGGTTTCGCATCATCGGTTTGGCAGCCGCCTTCGAATAGTTGAATACACTTTTAAGGTTGGTATTGATGACCTCATCCCACTGCTCTTCATTCATTCTCAGGATCAGGTTATCACGCGTAATCCCGGCATTATTCACAAGAACATCAAGAGATCCCCACTCTTCAACGATCGTTTCGATCACTTCTTCTGCTTTGGCCAGGTCAACTGCATCCGCCTGAAAGGCGCGGGCTTTTACCTCTGTATGGTTTTCCAGAATCTCTTCCACAACCCGGTTTGCAGCATCAGAAGACCTGGCATAGGTAATTCCCACATTCGCACCATAAGAAGCCAGTACTTTGGCAATTTCACTTCCGATTCCACGGCTTCCCCCTGTTATCAAACAATTTTTTCCTTTTAAATTCATGGATATTTAAGATCAAGTATGAATAATTGATTGACTCTGCAAACTGAAAAATGTGGACAATAATGATCGAAATCCAATAGCCTTTCTCCCACCTGCAGAGTTTTCATTTTCTGTAAGAGTTCGATTCCTATATTCATTCCCATATGAACCCGATCTATTGGTAACCTTCAATAGAAACCTCTTTAAGGGTTCGTTTGACAAGCCCTCGCAAAACATTCCCTGGACCCACTTCCACAAATCGGGTTACGCCATCCTGGTACATTTGTTGCAGGGTTTGAGTCCAAAGTACCGGATTCAATAGTTGTTGCAGAACGTTGTTCCGGATCTCTTCCGGATCCGAAACGGCTTTTGCAGTATAATTGCTGTAGACCGGAAAGTCAGGCTTTTTCATGTTTATCTCCTCTAACCTGGACTTCAAGCCTTTATAGGCCGATTGCATTAACGGTGAATGAAATGCACCGCTGACCGGCAGGAGTTTTGCCAGTCTGCATCCCTGTTCCTTGGCCAATTCGACGGTTCTTTCCACTGCTATAACATCACCGGATACTACAAGCTGTCCGGGGCAATTATAATTGGCCGGAACGACCTGTTTCTCCGTCTCATCGGAAGCCTGCTTGCAGAGTTTTTCCACCTCATGATCCTTCAATCCTATTACAGCAGCCATCGTGCCAGGTTCACTTTCAGATGCCTGCTGCATCAATGACCCCCGCAGAGACACTAATTTCAACCCACACTCAAAATCCATCGCTCCTGAAACAACGATTGCCGTAAACTCACCGAGACTGTGTCCGGCTGCCCTGTCCAGATTCAATTCAAGGGATTCAAACAATGCAAACGAATGAAGAAATATTGCGGGTTGGGTATATCGGGTTTCCGTCAACTTCTCTTGCGGGCCGTTAAACATAATATTCGAAAGAGGATAGTCTAACAGTTTGTCTGCCATTAAAAAACGATCTGCAGCTTTAGGATTCGAATCAAACAGATCCTTTCCCATCCCCACAAACTGAGAACCCTGACCGGGAAACAAACAAGCCGTACTCATATTCTTTTGTTTTGATCTTTAGCTTTGTGATGGTTGACAACAAGTGATTTTTTTAGTCATGTCTT
>JBBDNC010000075.1:0-4916 GCA_040877875.1 Balneolaceae bacterium
ACCTCCCTCTGGCCTTGTCCTTGAACAAAATCCCTGGTTCTGCAAAGCCCTCTATTAATTCAACCCCGATCCGCCATTCCGGCTTGTGGCATTCAATCGTAAATCCCGAACGGCAGGGATGGGGGATCAGCCCGTCATTCCGCCGGCCGGGGCAGTGGTTGTGCCTCATCCGAAACCCTTACTCATCAGTGTGATAGTGTAAAAGGAAAAGACCGGCTGTTTAAAACTTCTACACAGCCCATGAAATGTTTGCACAAAAAAAACCCCGAAATTATCAATTTCGGGGTTTTATGCATTAGGTTTGTTGAAACCAGATAGGAATAATCTATAAGGTCTTACTATAAAGAGTAACGAGAAGCCCATTTGTTACAAAAAAATTTAAAAAATTTCTGTTACGTGTTAATCAAGGGGGGCAGGTATCCCCGTAAATACTTATAATTCATTATTTTATCCGGTAAAATTTGTCATAAACATTTTCTAAAAAAAAGATTCATTGCATTCTATATGTGAATCATTCTTTTTACTTTGGGGTTGCACCTTCACTCATCTATTAAAAATCTGAAATTTCAAAACAGACCCGTAAAACAGTTATGAAAAATTTTATCCTGACAGTCCTATTGGCTACTTCACTGCTCCTTGTTCATCAACAAACGGCCGATGCCCAGGAGCGGGGATTTGGAGTCGGGGCAGTGATCGGAACTCCAGACGGGTTAAGCTATAAAGCCTGGGTTTCGGAAGATGCTGCTGTTGCCGGCGCAGTATCCTTCACAATATCCAATAACGCCTCATCCTTTTACACACATGCTGATTTTCTGATGCATAAATTTTATGAAGAGCTGAACTGGGAGGTCGGCACACTTCACTACACCTATGGGGGTGGAGTCAGTATGTTTTGGAGTGACTCCACAAACGACAGTATCTATGGAGTCCGACTGCCCTCGGGTATGGGATTCATTTTCACGGACGTCCCGGTCGATATGTTTTTTGAGATTGCTCCGACCATAGATGTCAGTCCTGACTTCAGGTTTGGATTCGACGGATCCCTTGGCTTTCGATTTTATCTGAATTGAGCCGGTCTGCATCGATTAGAAAAAAGCTGAATCGGCAGAATGGATTCTGCCGAAAACGGTAAAAAATCTTTCATGATAAAGTAAGAGTCAGCCGGCCGGGTAAATCAGAATTCAACACATATGTCTTCAACAAAAGGACTCCCAGAGATTCAGGATATCCGTGAAGCTGCCCGGAGGATTGCCCCTTATGCGATTCGAACACCGGTTTTTACTTCACAACAGGTCAATCAGCGTTCAGAAGCGCGGGTATACTTCAAATGTGAAAATTTCCAGCGGGTGGGTGCATTCAAATTCCGGGGAGCCTGCAATGCGGTTTTCTCTCTGTCAGATAAAGATGCCTCGGTAGGGGTGGCTACCCATTCATCCGGCAACCATGCCCAGGCTGTCAGTCTTTCCGCCCGATTACGGGGAATTCCGGCTTATATCGTCATGCCCGACAACGCCCCGAAGATCAAAAAACAGGCCGTTAAAAACTATGGTGCGGAAATCACGTATTGCGAACCCACTCAGAAGGCGAGGGAAAAGACATTAAACGTAATCCTTGAAAAAACGGGGACAGTATTTATTCATCCATACGATGATTCACGAATTATTGCGGGACAGGGTACTGCTGCAATGGAACTCCTTGAAGAAGTGCCGGACCTGGATATCCTCCTCGCGCCTGTAGGTGGAGGCGGGCTGATCAGCGGATCGGTCATTGCGGCAAAATCCATGAATTCCACCATTACCGTCATTGCTGCCGAACCGGAAGAAGCGGATGATGCGTACCGGTCAATAAAAAGCGGGAAAAGGCAGGAAGTGCATGAACCCCGGACGATTGCCGACGGACTCCGGACTAACCTGGGTTCACTCCCGTTTGAAATCATACAGCAATACCTGGATGATATCGTAACGGTTTCAGAAGAATCGATTGTCCGGGAGATGCGTTTTATCTGGGAGCGGATGAATCTGATCATCGAGCCTTCTTCCGCGGTGCCGGTGTCCGCCCTATTTGATGGCAAGCTCAATACAAAGGGGAAAAAAATCGGTATTATTCTGACCGGGGGGAATCTTGACCTCGATCAACTACCGTGGCAAAGTTGAAGAACCATGATGAATGATGAAGGAGAAAATATCCGCCAACCATCGATAAAATAGAATTCTCAGACAATTGACAACTATACGGCCCTTGATTTCAAAAGTGATTCTCCCCCATTGCTTCGGACAAGAGGACTTACTCATGGCTCTTTCTATAGGCCGGGTCGGCAGACTTCAATTCATCTTGCCAATTTCTGCCTTTCCGTAAACTTCACCGTTTTCCAATTCAGATATCACACCCCGATCCGTTATAAATTTAACCGGAAAAGTGCTAAACGTTCCGTTCAGGTCAAAACGGCCCACCATAAAGTGAAGATGGGGAGCATGGCTGTAGCCGGTATTGCCCGAAAGGCCGATCTGTTCCCCTTCCTCCACATGCTGACCTGTCTCTACCAGGACTCCGTTTCTTTCCAGGTGGGCATAGACGGCAATGGAGCCGTCTTCATGGAGAATCATAATAAAATTCCCCTCACTTTCGGAGGATTGATTCAATCCCCTCCAATTCGAATTCTTTCGTAATCCGGTCACCACTCCATCGCGGACAGCGTGAACCGATGTTCCCTCCGGCATGCTAAAATCCACCGCATATCGTCCGCGGCCAAAATGAGTCGAAAGACCACCATATCCCTGTTCTACCCGGTACTCCCCCATGTTTCCGAACGGTAACTGGTATGGATAGTCCTCATTGACCGTTGCAAAAATATTCCCGGTGGCGGTTCGCACCTCGCTCCCTACATCCCAGGAAACATTCCGGTCCATAATCCGCAAGCGTTTGACAAGACGATTGTTATGAGCATTAAGCAGAAGAGTCACCTGGCGATTACCGGTCAATGCCAGATTTTCAGTTGACAACCTGATCTCGGCTGTGACCGGAAAAGGATTGGGATTTGATGCACGAATTTCAACAAATTCCCCGTTCTGGACTTGCCTGACTTCAACTGCCTTTTGAGAAAGGCCTGTTGCAGGCAAAATAAGCCCTGAAAGAGCAAGGACTAATATGAATCGAATTATGTTTCTCATTGATTATGCGAATAAAGCCCTGTTCTACTCCTTGAATACTAAAATTGTGCCGCAGGTTTACCAAAACATCAGTCTGATGAAAGTTAGCAGATATTCTCTTTTTTTCAATGATTCATTTTCATTGATCAAATATCAAAATCGGTTGGCAACAGATATCCTGATACCCTATTCAGTGCCAACCGAGATACAATAAACTTACTACAGAGTACAACAGACAGGAAATTTCCATATCCTATTGAATATGAGAAAGGGCCTTCAAATATTTCAGAGCCGGCCGGCCTGAAATGCTTTCCGGCTCAATTGATTTTTTTGTAATTACAATTCATTTTCATGTTTCAGGTTCTCAAAGTTTAGTTTTTAAAAATCCTTCATCCGCCTATGACCGTAGCCACATGGAGTTTTGTTATTCTCATCACGGTTCTTTCTTTATTCAAGATGGAATCCCTTCCGCCGGTATCCGATACGCCTGACGGTTCTATCAGGTATAACTGGCGTGTAGTGAAGGTCTTCCCCCATGATCCCGAAGCCTTCACCCAGGGTTTGATTTACCGGAATGGTTATTTATATGAAAGCACCGGTAAAAAAGGGACTTCCACCCTGAGAAAAGTCAAACTTGAAACCGGCAAGGTGATCCGTCAAAGAGAGGTGGAAGACGATTATTTTGCCGAAGGACTCACCGAATGGCAGGATCAATTGATCCAGTTGACCCTGAGTTCCGAACTCGGCTTCGTCTATGAGCGATCGACCTTCAAGATCCTGCGAACATTCCGGATATCCGGTGAAGGCTGGGGTTTAACGAATGACGGCGAGATGCTGATCATGAGTGACGGCACTTCGACACTTCGTTTTCTGGATCCTGATACTTTCCAGGTAAAACGACAGGTAACCGTCTCAGAAAATGGAGAACCGGTCGGGCGTTTAAACGAGCTGGAGATGATAGATGACAAAATCTTCGCCAATATCCTTTTCAGAGATGAAATCGCTGTGATCGATCCCGTAAATGGTAAAGTTACAGGCTGGATCGACCTGCAAAAGCTTGTCAACATGGTTGAGCGTGAAGCTCCCGTAAATGTGTTAAATGGAATTGCCTACGACGCTTTGAATGACCGGATATTCATAACCGGAAAGATGTGGCCCAGGTTATTTGAGATCGAGATCTGGGAGAAGAAGTGATTCAGGAACCACGTAACCATCCCCTTCCAATGCAAAGGAAGAGAATGGGATAGTTTATTATGCGACAAAACCCTTGGGCATAACAAGCGCTTTAACGGAACGGTAAAACATTGGCAGACAATCTATTAAGTTGATCGTACCGTCCGTTAAGCGCCACGCCGTTATGCCCACTCACCAAATTCGTTTTTTAATAAGATTTTTTAATATCTTCTCAATTCAATGAATTTTTTCCGTAAACACATCCAAAGAATTAACAAGATGACCTTGGGAGCATTTATTGCTTCCTGGTTTTTGCTTGTAGCTGTGATTCCCGCACAGGTTGCAGCAATGGCTGAATCGCATGCCATCTTTTGGGTTTACAATCCGAATGAGGACTGCTATGAGCTGGTGATGGATCATCATGAAAACGCCGATGAAAATCATTTTTCAGAAGCCGAAGAACATGATCTTCATTCTTTTCACAGCTCCTGCTGCTATGACGAATATGTAGTCAAACTCAAAAAGCATGATTTTGATCACGACCTGAATTTTGAACAACCTCTTTATGAGTTGCGGACTTTATCTTTTCAAACAACC
>JBBDNC010000076.1:0-4873 GCA_040877875.1 Balneolaceae bacterium
GATTTTTTTAATAGTAACTTGATTCATAATTTTTTCACAGCCTCTCGAGAGGGGACGGTATAGCCAGGCAGGCGTCAGTCGGCTTGGCTATGCCCGGGGTGTGTTTTTCCGTCGGCTGTCGGATTCTCACTTCTCCTTTTTCCGTCGGCCGGGGGATTTTTCGGCACCGGGTCATAACCGGAAGTTCCCCAGGGGTGGCATTTGGAAAATCTTTTCACACCCAGCCAGGCTCCCCTGAAGAAACCCCATTCACGGACAGCCTCTATCATATATCCGGAACAGGTAGGTACGTGCCGGCACGACGGACCCAGGTAGGGAGAAATGGCAGCCTGATAAAACCGTACGATCCAGATCACCAGTCTGGCAGCCCGGGATAACGAATCATGTTGTGATTTTAAAGGTGGTTTTTCCACTTTTTTCATCTTTTAAAAGGATGCCCATATCCGCAAGCCTGTCGCGGATTTCGTCAGCCGTTTCAAAATCTTTCCGTGCCCTTGCATGAGCCCTCATCTCAATTAACAGTTTGACGAGTTGCTCCGTTTTGGCAGCCTCTTTGCCGTCCCGTTTTTTTAATCCCAGTATTTGTTCAACAAAGGTACTGAACGTCGTGGAGAGCTGCTTGAATCCTTTCGCGGAAATACGTTCACTGCTGATTTGCCCATGATAGAGCCCGTTGATCAATGAAGAAAACTCAAATAGATTGGCAAGCGTTTTAGCCGTATTGAAATCATCACTCATGGTTTCATGACAAGCCTGGCAGAGAGAAGAGATTTCCTGATCCAGCTCGGCTTCGGAAGAGTTGAAAGAAAGGTCGATCTCTTCCAATAATTCCAGTGAATTTATTAGACGCTGATATCCTTTTTCAGCAGCCCGCAGGGCATCATTTGAAAAATCTATTTTACTCCTGTAGTGGGATTGCAGAATCAGAAATCTGACCACCATGGGTTCCCATTCCTGATCCAGGAGTTGATGATCACCCTTAAAAAGCTGATCGAGGGTTATAAAATTCCCGGCCGACTTGCTCATCTTGGCTCCGTCGATCGTAACCATGTTATTATGCATCCAGTATTTGGCCGGATCCGCCCCGTGGGCACTTCTGCTTTGGGCAATTTCGGCTTCATGATGAGGAAACTGCAAATCCAGTCCTCCGCCATGGATGTCAAATTTCTTACCCAGATACCGGGTACTCATCGTGGTACATTCAATATGCCATCCCGGAAATCCCACACTCCAGGGCGAATCCCAGCGCATGATATGATCGGGTTCTGCCTTCTTCCACAAGGCAAAATCATGAGGGCTTCGTTTTTCATCCATCCCCTCTGTTTCACGGCTTCCGGCCTGTAGTTCTTCCAGGACTTTTCCGGATAATTTCCCATACTCATTAGATTCCGCATATTTCTTCAGGTCAAAGTAAACAGATCCATTCACCACATAAGCCCATCCGTTTTCCAGGATTTTTCGGACCAGTTGTATCTGCTCCATAATATGACCGGTTGCCGTCGGTTCAATACTGGGCCGCCTGCAGTTCAGGGCATCCATCCCGTCATGATACTTGTTTGTATAAAACTGGACCACTTCCATCGGTTCAAGCTGTTCCAGACGAGCTTTTTTCGCAATTTTATCTTCTCCTTCGCCTTCCACCTCATTTTCAAGGTGGCCCACATCAGTAATATTCCTGACATAGCGCAATTCATACCCGAGGTATTCCAGATATCGCCAGACAACATCAAACGTCACCGCCGCACGGGCGTGGCCGAGGTGAGGCTCTCCATAGACAGTCGGCCCACAGACATAAAGACCGACTTTCGGGGAATTAATGGGTTCGAAAAGTTCTTTCTTGCGTGAAAGACTGTTATAAAGGGTAACAGGAAAGCGTTTAAAATCAGACATAGGATGGCTGCTTTAGCCGCTGATTTACATCTCGGTTTTCGTTTTTATGTAATCGATGAACTTTTGTTGATTCTCTGTCTCTTTAAATTGTCCCCGGAATTCGGAAGTGATGGTACTGCTGGACACATCCTGAATTCCACGAGTGGAGACACAGAGATGTTTACTTTCAATAAAAACGGCAACATCCTCCGTATCCAAAGCATTTTCCAGTTCATTAGCTATTTGCAGAGTCAATCTTTCCTGCACCTGAGGACGCCGGGAATAGTAATCCACAATACGGTTGATTTTTGACAACCCGATCACATTTCCATTGCAGAAATAGCCAACGTGCGCCTTCCCGATAAACGGCAGAAAATGGTGTTCACAAAATGAAGTGACCTGAATATTTTTTTCCACCAGCATGTCGCCGTACCCGTATTTGTTTATAAATTTTTTGGCAACAGGCTTGTTTTCCGGGTTCAGGCCTTTAAAGATCTCCTGGACATACATTTTAGCTACCCGATAGGGGGTTCCTTTTAAACTCTCGTCTTCCAGATCAAGACCCAGCGTTTGCATGATCTTCTTAAAATGCTCCTGAATTCTCTCAATCTTTTCCTCGTCACTCAAATCGAAGGCATCCGCCCTGAGCGGAGTCTCGGTAGATGAAATAAAATGCCCGTCCCCCGCTTCATCATGAGAGATTTCATCCAGGTCGATGGATTCTAATAAATTTTTATCGTTTTTCATTCAAAAAAAGCCTTGTTTATAGAAAGTTACAAAGCAGTAAAGTTACGGGTTCCGTTATTGATTTCATAATTCTGGCCTTCGCATCGAATGACCGTATAGACAGGAACGGCACTCTCTGAAATAAAACGAACAGGGATATCCATGCGCTCTGCCGGTTCGATATCTTGAGATCCCAAAAACCGGCCGGCGTGCCCTCCCTATTTTCGCTTTTTAAAGGTATTAATCACACCGCCGTCCAATACCGCCTCAATTTGACGATCGCTGAGAGTATGTTTAGTGTTGATATTTATATTCTTCGTGACATTCTGAACCGTAATTTCCCCTCTCTTTTCAACCTGTTTACGAATATCTTCGACTTTCAGAATATCTCCCTGCTCAATCTCATCGTACGATTCGGGTCGTACGAATTCCAGCGGAAGAATCCCGAAGTTTATCAGGTTTTGCCACCCGATCCGGGCATAGGATTTTGCAAGTACGGCCCTTTGTCCAAGATACCGGGGGGCGATGGCTGCGTGTTCCCGGCTCGAACCCTGTGCATAGTTTTCTCCGGCCACTACAACATGCCCCCCATATTCATCTTTGCTCTGCATGGCCCGATCGTAGAAGCTTTCATCAAGTACCGTAAATGAAAATTTGCTGATTTCAGGAATATTGCTGCGAAACGGCAAAACCTCGGCACCGGCTTTCAGGATTCCATCCGTTGAAATATTGTCATCCATTTTCAAAAGTACCGGCACTTCAAAATCAGACAGTTCCCTGAAGTCCGGCATTGAGGAGATATTCGGACCTTTCTCAAGCTTCTTGTTTTGCCCGTCTGTATCGGGAGCGACCAGCATTTCGGTATTTACAATAAAATCGGCCGGTTCATGAAAATCCGGGTACTTCATATCAAACAGATCTTCCATTTTTCTTGGATCTGTAATCTTGCCTGTCAGAGCTGAAATGGTAGCCGTTTCCGGGCTTACCAGGTAAACCGAATCCTCCTTCGTCCCCGACCTGTCCGGGAAATTCCGGGGCACAGTCCTCAGGCTGTTGCGTCCAGAAGCCGGAGCCTGCCCCATGCCGATACATCCGTTACACCCTGCCTGGTGAATACGTGCACCGGACTGAACCAGGTGCAGCATGACCCCTGATTTTACCATGTTTTCAATAATCTGCCTTGATGTCGGATTAATATCAAAACTCACGCTGTCGTCCACCCGCCTGCCCTTTACCATTTCAGAGGCAATCCAGAAATCCCGGTAGCCGGGATTGGCCGAAGATCCGATATAGGATTGAAAGACCTCGCGGCCTTCCACCTCGGAAACCGGCACGACATTTCCGGGGCTGCTCGGCAAAGCAATGAGCGGCTCCAATTCATCCAGAACAATTTCATCCGTCTGATCATATTCAGCACCTTCGTCCGCTTTTAATTCGCTCCAGTCTTCTTCCCGACCCTGAACGCGCATAAATCGTCTGACTTCTTCATCAGCAGGGAAAACCGTTGTGGTTGCTCCCATTTCCGTACCCATGTTGGCAATTACATGGCGATCCATCGTACTGAGTTCCTGCAGGCCGGGACCGTAGTATTCGATAATAAATCCTCTGCATCCTTTTACATCGTAGCGGCGAAGCATCTCCAGTACAAGATCCTTGGCACTTACCCAGTCCGGCATCTTGCCGGTCAGTTTTACCCCTAATACCTTAGGCATCTTCAGAAACATCGGTTCCCCGGCGATGGCAAAAGCCACGTCGAGTCCGCCGGCTCCCAAAGCAAGCATCCCCATACACCCTGAAGCGGGAGTATGGCTGTCAGAACCGGCAAGGGTTTTACCCGGAACAGCGAACCTTTCGGTTTGAATCGGGTGACTCACCCCATTCCCTGGCCGGCTGTACCAAAGCCCGAACCGTTCTGCTGCAGATTTAAGAAAAACATGGTCGTCTGCATTTTTATAGTCGGTCTGAAGCAGATTATGATCGACATATTGACAGGAAAGGTCTGTTTTTGCCTTGTCAAGCCCCATTGCTTCCAATTCAAGCATGACAAGCGTTCCGGTCGCATCCTGGGTCAGAGTCTGGTCAATCCTGATCCCGACCTCCTCACCGGGCTCCGAATTACCCACTTCCAAATGTGATTCGATTAGTTTTTGAGCGATATTCAGGGGTTTCGACATGATTCAACATGGGTTTCTTTAAAAACTTAACAGTTTAATATATGAAGGCTTTGCAAAATCACTGCGTGGGAATCGCTGTCGCTCGGAACGCTACGCGTTCAAAA